>JAYUVJ010000372.1:0-5452 GCA_043754155.1 Acidimicrobiia bacterium | reverse complement strand
TTTGCCTGTGAACGCTAGTGGGTTCAGGATAAACGTGCATTTAGTGCACGAATTTTGTAGAATGTAGGAGTGAACTCCCTCTCCGGTGCTTCTGGTTTAAGAATTCCTCCCAAAAGTACCCTTGGGTCCATACGGGTCGACCAGAGCATGGCGGTGCCGGCGGCTGTGGTCTGGGCACGGATTGCTGATGCTGGATCGATCGCAAATTGGTTCCCGGGCTTTTCCAAGTCGTACATGGTGGGCGACACTTGGGAGCGACGAGTCGTGGCCCTTTCCGGAATCGAAACCTCCGAGGACATCGTGAATGTCGATGGCCCAACCCGGCGTTTGCAGTACCGCATTCGGCCGAACTTCTTGGTCAAGCAACACCTTGCCACAGTTGACGTGATCGCGACCTCAGAAGACACGTGCGTGGTTACCTATGCCACCGAAATGGAACCACGGGCACTTGCACTTGCTATCAGCTCAGGAACTCGTGATGCCCTTATCGAGTTGAAGCGACAAGTTGAGCTGGAGTACTCGGGGACCGAACCAGTTTCTCCCCATAGTTTGGCAAAAAGCTCTCCCTACCAAATTTCCCCGCTTCAAAACTCCTCGGAAAAGAGTTAGGCGCGCATATGGGTCGCAAGATTTTGTTTATCACCACCGACCAAATGCGTTACGACGCTTTCGGATGCAACGGTGGGATGGTTGCTCGAACTCCTGTAGTTGATGGGTTGGCCGCTCAGGGCACTACCTATCGAAGGTGTAGTCCGCAATCGGTAGTGTGCATGCCTTCACGGTCAACGATCATCACAGGACAACATGTAGGTACCCATGGTGTTTGGATGAATGGAGTGGCTCTACCCGGTGATGCGCCGTCGGTGGCTGCGGTGCTCCAAGCTGCTGGTTACAAAACTGCGTTGCTAGGCAAAGCGCATTTCGAACCGTTCTTTGATCCCTTTGGCAAGTTCCCCGAAAATGCTATGGCTCGCTTAGGAACCCATGGTCCGCACCGTGGATTCGATCACATGGAGTTGGCCACGCACGGGCCAAATGGAAGCCTGCATTATGCCCAGTGGATTCGCCAGAACCATCCTGAAGCAGCGCAATGGTTCTTCCCCGTCCTCGATGCCCAGTTTGATGTGAACGGTACCGGTGGCGGTGATACTGGTGCACCGCAAGCTCACTGGAATGAAGTGCCACGTGAGTGGTATCACACCGAGTGGATTGCCGATCGAACCATCGATTGGTTGGATTCGCTCGATGATGACGCCGATTGGTTTTGCTGGGTGAGTTTCCCCGATCCGCACCATCCGTGGGATCCCCCGCAATCAGAACGTGGCCGCGTTGATTGGCGTGATCTAGATCTACCCGAGGGCTACATCGCCGACAGGGCTCAGCGTGAAGCAGTGCTCGATGCTAAGCCGCGCCATTACCGCCATTGGTACGACGGTGATTTGGTCGGCAACTACGAAGCCCCGCTGCGCTGGATTCCCAACACTCTTACCGACGATCAGGTGCGTGAGGTCAACGCACTAGTGCATGTGGAGAATGAACTCATTGATGAAGCTATTGGCCGCATCATGAAACGGGTAACGGCTCGCGGGTGGGACAACGACACCGACGTTTTGGTGACCACCGATCACGGCGAGTTTCAGGGCGATTTTGGGTTGCTGTTCAAAGGGCCGTATCACCTTGATGCTTTGACTCGCATTCCGTTAATCTGGCGCCCGGCACCTTCTGCGGCAGTTGTCGTTGCTACTGAAGTTATTGCGCCGGTGGGCTTGGTCGATTTGGCGCCAACGTTCTGCGCCATTGCGGGTCTGGAGGCGAAACCGTGGATGGAAGGTAAACGTCTTCCTGTCGACGATGCCGAAGCAGTTGCCCTTGGGCATGTACGCGTGCTTACCGAATGGGATTCGTCCATCTTTGGTATTGACATGCATGTGCGCACCATTACCCGTGACGGCTTTGTGTGCTCGGCGTACCTTCCTGGCACGGTGCACGACGGGTCTGAGGGCGAGCTGTATAACTTGGCTAATGATCCGCTGCAACACGTGAATCTGTGGAGCGACACTTCGCGTCGATCAGTACGTGACGATTTGCTATCGGATTTGTGGGACTCGCTACCAGAGCAGGCGCTTCCGCTACGCCCTGTCGAAGCGCCTGTCTGAGGTCCCCCGATCCTGCTTGCCGGTAGGTAACGGCTCACTGGCGGGGCTCGAAGCGAAGCGGAGGCGGGGCCCGCCAGCATTGAGAGTCCGGACTCAGGACAAATCTTGAGGAGCCTTTGCTTTACTGGCGAAATGGTGGTTGTTCGGATCCTGTGGACAAGGATTGAGCGCCAAGTTGGCACCGAGAAAATGTGCCCGGTCAATCGGCCCAATGAGCTAACCAACAGCGTTTAACTTGCTTATTGTCGAGCTGGTGGACAGGACAATAAGTGCGCTTAGTAGTGCGGCAAAGGTGGGGACCCCGAACCACAACTCGGCTTGCCAGGCCAAGGTATTGCTTGCGCGCATGGTGGCAAACAGTCCAATCCAGGTAACGAAGCTCATTGCGGCGAGCAACCCGGCCAGTGCTGCCACTCGGGCGTTGCCACGAAACCGTATCGAGATTTTTGGCCACAGCATCTCGGCCAGTACCGCTGCTGCCAATGACCCGGCCAAGCGCGGCCACGCTTCGAAACTGCTCAATAGGCTTTGTAACACCGTCGGCAAGAACCACACGGCGAGAAAGGTTCCACGGGGAAGTTTGATGTTTCGAACGAGCCAGAGCGTGGGCAGGACCATAAAGACGGTAAACAGCAAAATGTGAGCGACGTTGCGGATCGTTACGGTTTGCGACATCCACCGACCGCCCTCCTCATAGGCAGAGCGGGCTTGGTCCTTGGTGAACACCCAACTATCGAAGGGGCTGAGGTACATGATGAAAAACTGCATTAGCGACGTGATAACGGCAATGGTTGCTACGACAGGCCCCATTGATGACCATGTGGGTTTCTGCTCCGGTTCTCGGGCCAGGGTGGAGATGATGGGGCCAACGGCCATAAGCAATCCGCCGCTCAGCAACAGAAGGTGCGATGGCGAGAGCAATGCTTCGATATCTACTTCGATGCCAAACACGCAATGCCAGATCAAATCAGCGACAGCACCCGCGCCAAAGATGCCAACACCCGCAGCGCGGAATCCGTAGCCAACGGGCATGGTCGTCCGCCAAGAAACACCCGGTTGTTGTTGTCGGCGAATGACGTAGAGCATCCAGAGCGCCGACGCGAAAAAGCCCGAGTACAAGATGGCGTGCCACGGGCTGAAGAACGTTTCTGGTTTTTGGTTGCGATGGGCCCAGCCGTCGAGGAACAGCCCTGCGATCATCCAGACCCCGCAGAGCCCAGCGATGGTGTCGTCTCGGCGTGCGGCGTGCGGTCGCTGCTGTTCGGTCGCTTCGCTAACCGGATTCATAGGTATTCGAGGAATCGCAGTCTTCATATTGTTCCCGTCTTTCTGGAGCAACGCCTGAGTTGGCTGCCCGGTGTGGGGCGTGGCTTGTGCTCTTCACGAACCTATGCTGCCCGATTTTTCGGCCCGGCGGCATTTGGTTCGGTTTGGTTGCGTCCTCGATACCGCAGGTTCGCCTCTAATCTGGGTAGATGAGTTCAGCCCAGCCATCATCCGCCAGTGACAAGCCCGTTGTCGTGATCCCCGAGGGCGCTGCCCCTACGGAGCTCACTATGGAAGACCTGACTGTGGGTGACGGTGTTGAAGCCGTTGCCGGAAAAATCGTTGACGTGCACTATGTGGGTGTTGCTTGGTCAACCAAAGCCCAGTTCGACGCATCCTGGGATCGTGGCGATGAGTTCCAGTTCGCCCTTGGTGCTGGTCAGGTTATTGCCGGTTGGGATCGTGGGGTGCAGGGCATGAAGGTTGGCGGGCGTCGTCGATTGACCATTCCGGCCGATCTTGGCTACGGAGCGCACGGTGCCGGTGGCGTGATCAAGGGTGGCGAAACCCTCGTGTTCGTTGTTGACCTGCTTAACGTTCGCTAAGTCCACATAACACTGTTGTTGTTGCGTAGTTCGTAGTTTTTATGCCCATCGCCGACGTTGCCATTCTTGGAAGTGGCCCGGCGGCATGGGCAGCAGCATCGGCGTGCTGTCAGGTGGGTCTGTCGGTAACCATGATTGCCCCGGATCCTGAAGCTGACTGGCCGCAAACCTATGGGGTGTGGCTCGATCAACTGGATCAACCTGTCCGCAAACTGATGGGACTTGAACCGGGCGATGTGCTTCCACTTTCCCGTCAATGGTCAACCATCGCCGCCGTTACCGACTCCGAACGAGATCTTAAGCGTGCCTATGGTCTTCTTGACAACCGTGCCGTCCGTGTTGCGCTGCACGAGACAGCGGAAGCAACCGGTCTTCTTACGGTGCGGACGGCATTGGCCAAAGACGTGACCAATGAACAGAGGAGCAGCGTCGCCGTGTCAAACGGCCGGGCGGTAAGTGCACGTATCGTGATTGACGCTACGGGAGCTCAGAGCCCCTTTGTCCAACGGGTGAGTGCTGGAGCCACAGGAGGATCTTCGCCGCATGCCATGCAGGCCGCCTACGGGATTGTTGTGGAAATAGATCGCGATCCCTATGAGCGCAGTGTGCTGATGGATTGGTCCGGCCCCAATCGTCGAGATGCGTCGTTTCTGTACGCGCTGGATTTGGGCGGACGATGGTTGCTGGAAGAAACCTCTCTGGCCCGCAACCCTGCACTCAGCCCTGAAGATCTCCAAGCGCGCTTACATTCGCGGTTACGCGGTATGGGGGTAGCCATTGCGGCGACCCACTCTGAGGAGCATGTGTTGTTTCCCATGAATGTGGGGTTACCCGTCGTTGGTCAGCGAACCCTGGCTATCGGCGCTGCTGGGTCCATCGTGCACCCGGCTACTGGATACTCCGTAGCAGCATCACTTCGCCTGGCCCCGCGCCTGGCTGAGTCTCTGCGCTCATCGTTTGATACGTCGTCGGCGGATACTCAGTCGATTGCTGATGCTGGATGGCGGGCGATTTGGCCCTCGGATCGTCGCAAGGCCCGCAACCTGGAGTCCTACGGTTTGGACCGATTGCTCACTATGAACCAAAGCGAAATTCGCGGGTTCTTTCATGCCTTCTTTGCCCTCGGCCCATCGGTCATGTCTACCTATTTGGGTGGAGACTCCTCGTCGGCAGAGCTTGCTGCAGTGATGTGGAAGGTATTCCAAAAAGCTCCACTGCGCATACGTTCCCGGCTCGCTTCAGGCAACCCCCTCACTCTGGCCCGCACTCTGCTCAGCTAGGCGTTTTTGTCTTTTTTGGCTTTCGACTTGTTCTTGCCTTTGGCCTTTGTCGACGGGGCTTTGCCAGATGTAAAACCGGGCTTGATGAGTGCAGTTTTATGGGCTGCGGTGTAGCCACCGGTGCTTGCTGCCAGAATCTCGGGCA
>JAYUVJ010000371.1:0-4738 GCA_043754155.1 Acidimicrobiia bacterium | reverse complement strand
GCGATCCACACGCCAATCTCGACAACCTTCACGCCAACCATCGGTCCACTCATGAAAATCCTTTGCTCATTCACACGTCCCGGTCAACCCGACAAGAACTTTGGTTACAGACAGCGAACCTAGACCGTTGCGCAGAAGGTTTCGAGTCGCGTGAGGCATCCTTCCTTGTGGACCAGTTCTGAAACCCGTAACTGCTACGGGTCATAGAAATCCCTGTACTGATCCACCCTGTACTGATCCACCCTGTACTGAATCGACCTGTACTGAATCGACCGGTACTGACCCACCCTGTACTTGAGCGTCATAGGCGATCATCTAGGGTTCAGGGCATGGAGACCGATCAAACCACGGACACTGGGACACACCCTGGCGCCAAGACGATCGGAATAGTTTTGAAAAACAAGAACGCACGATCCAAGAAATCATTTTTCTTCGGCCTGGTCTTTGCGGGCGGTGTGCTTGGCGCTAGCAGCCAACCAATTGCCAATGGGTCAATCCGTGTGGCGAGCGCAACCACAACAAATCAACTTAGCATCGCGTGCAGCTGGACTGAGCCTTTCGATTCCATGGAAATTTCTCAAGGTCAAATCACCTACTCGTTCGGCGGTAATAAAGCCGAGCAAATGCAAACTCCTCGCCTGGTTCGTTTGGGTTCAAAGATCACGATCAAAGGCACCCTTGCAAGCAAGGCTTTCCAAGCGGTCATCACCAAAGTGTCGTTCTCCGATTCCGAACCGGAGATGGCTGTTCCCTACTCGGTGAGCATTCGTGGTGGCGAGGGATCGGTGAACGGAGGCAAGGGTGGTTGTGTGCGTTATGGCGACGGGACCACTCCGCGTACCGTGATCGGCGTCGCTACGGATGACGAGTTAAATATTCGCAGTCAGGCAACAACCTCAGCCTCAGTGCTCGACAAGGTTTCAAATGGAGACCGCATTTGGGTGTACCCGGCCACCGTAAAGGGCAGCTGGAAAAAGGTTTCGCACTTTCGACAAGGAACCACGAATTTTAAAGGCGCCGTGATCGATGGTTGGGTCAACGCCAAATTCTTTTCACCAACCTGAGCCAAGCGCGGCACACGTCAAGGTTTTGTCCGTCAGCACACCGGAATGACCAATCTGACCGTGGGGGCAATCTGACTGTTGGTCCAATCCGGCTTGTCGGTCGGTCCGCCTTGTCGGTCGGTAACAGTTCCGCCTTTCAGGAACGAAGCCGGCTCGGCGGTGTTTTATGCAGGCACGTCACGAGCTGGTTACTCTTCACCGCCGTGATACCGCGTCGGAACCAAGCCCATCCCGTTCTACACCTCAGTGCGTCGAGGGTCTGATGTCGTCTTCGAAGTTTTGGCGCAGGACCGGCGGATCAGCGGCCAGTACGAATAGTCGGGAGTCGATCGAAACGGCATTACGGGTCTATGTCGCAAGTTGGGAAACCGGCGCTGTAAGCGAACGACTCGATCTCTTTGCCAACGACATTGTGATGGAAGATCCTGCAACCGTGGTTCGGGCTTCGAACAAGGCGGAACTTGAGGTTTTCTTGCGAGCGGGAATTCCACCAGATTGGTCACTATCGTTCGCGTTTATACGATGTGTTGTCGTAGGTGACGAAGCTATCCTCACGTACGAATCAACCCTGGCAACGGGAGGGAGCCCGCCAGCCAAACTCCTGGTCAATTCTCATCTGTGTTTCAACGATGCGGGAAAGATCAATCGTATGCGAGTGTTCTGGGATGCGGAATCGATCACCGAACCGCCCACATCAATCCAAAGCGCGTAACGATGAGCGCTCGCCCGATCAAGCACGGCATCACAGCCATCCCCAAGCTTGACCGGGGAATCCGACAGGACAACCGGGATCGGCCGTTGGAGATCGGCAGTTCGGCCGTCGAGTTCGGCCGTTGGAGTTCGGTAATTACACCAGCCCCAACAGGCATATCGACCGCACTCGACACCTAGCAAGTTCGAACAACCAAGGCAACTGGAACTGGTAAATCCCAGCGCAGGGTTATCTCGGTTCGGGGTAGGAACTGGATTCAGCAAAGTTGGCGGCACGACGCATCAATTCGGAAACGGTTTCGCCGAAGCTCAGTAACTTTTCATCGCCCAAACCCTTCAGCGCCGTCGCATAGCCCTGTTCCAAAACCACGCCGAGCTTCCATCGGGCTAGCACCACGTAATAGTCAATGTCGTCGCACTGACGGCCAGATTTAGCGGCATAGTGGGCAACCAGTTCGTCACGGGTGGGCATGTCACGGGTGTCCACATAGGACATGGCGACGTTCTCGGTTGGGCTGTCCGGCCAGACCTGCAAAACCCAACCGAGATCGAGCTTCGGGTCACCAATGGTGCCCATTTCCCAATCGATAATGGCCGCTAATTGAGCCGGTGATCCATGTTTGTACATCACGTTGGCCCATTGGTAATCGCCGTGCATGATGCCCGGCACGAAGTCGAGCGGTCGGTGGGTGCGCAACCATTGGGTGGCCACGTCCATGCCGGGAATCTCTCGGGTTTTGACTCGCTCATAGAACGCCAGCCAACGATCCACTTGGCGATCATGGAATCCTTCCGGCCTACCCAGATCGGAGAGTCCTTTAGCTTGCCAATCGACTGCACCCATTCGAGCGACGCCTTCGACCAGCTGAAAGGCTAACCCCCGTCGGTCTTCCACGTTGGAGTTGAACGGTTCTGGCCATCCTTCGCGGTGGTTCATGGGCGACCATCCGTCGACGAAGCCCATCAGGTAGAAGGTTCCACCCAATACGGTTGGGTCCTTGCAAACGGCGTAGGCCTTGGTGTGAGGAACATCGGTGCCATCGAGCGCTTCGATGATTCGCCATTCACGCAAAATTCCTTCGTCACGTCCGGCGGCAGCAGTTGCAGGTGGCTTGCGCAGCGCTGCATGAAAATCGCCTCGGCGAATTTCGAAGATCTCGTTTTGGCTGCCACCAGAAATCACCTTGGCGGTGAGTGGCGCACCTGCATCCGGCAACCCCGCTTCATCCATCCATACCGCCAAACGGACTAAATCAATCGACGGAGTTGCTTCACTTGCCAGTGCGGTATCTGTAGACATAGCGACCCTTTTGCGAGAACTGGCATGAGACGTCCAGCGAAAACCGAATGTATTGACCTAGTTGTTATAGAACCTGTCGACGAAAACAAAATTACGTTTGCGAGAGTCCGCGGGTTCCGTCTCTGACACTAGTGTCACGGGTTGTGAATGCACCAAGTAGCGCCTCTGATCTCTTCACCAATCCGAAGCGTTTTGCTGATCTTGACGGCTGGCACCAAGAGGCCGACTCCCTTCGAGCGGCTAGCCCCGTGCATGTTGTCGACCGAACCGAGGACGGGTTTCGGCCTTTCCACGCCTTGTTGACCCACCCCGCAGTAATGGAAGTTGAGCGTCAGCCTGACTTGTTCACGAATCATCCCGATGTGGCGATTGGCCGGACAAAAGACCTCGAACGCCAGCGAGCAGCGGGGGCAGGGATGCGAACGCTCGTGCATATGGATACACCCGACCACTCCAAGTACCGCAAACTTACCGCCGACTGGTTCAAGCCGGGTAGCCTAGGGCGCTTACAACCTCGCCTCGATCAGCTAAGTACCCAGACGATTGACCGCATGATTGCCTTCGGTGGCTCGTGTGACTTCGCCAACGATGTAGCGGTTTGGTACCCGCTTCAGGTGATTCTGGCCATTCTCGGTTTGCCCGAAAGCGACTACGGGCGAATGCTGGAACTTACCCAAGAGTTCTTTGGTTCAGGAACTTCCTCCAAGGGTAAACGCGGCATAGATGAGGTGATCGCCGCAGTACAAGATATGTTCGCGTATTTTCTCCGTACCGCCGAGGATCGACGAGCGAATCCAACCGATGACCTCGCCACCTTGATCGCCAACGGGTTGATCGACGGCACACAGATTCCCGATCGTGAAACCATCAGCTATTACATCATCGTGGCCACCGCAGGTCACGACACCACCTCATCGTCGATCAGCGGCGGCCTACAAGCGCTCATTGAGAATCCACGCCAGCTGGCGTTACTCAAAGCCAACCCGGCGCTGTTGAACGGTGCAGTAGACGAGATGATTCGCTACGTCTCCCCCGCCCGCCATTTCATGCGAACCGCCCAAGAAGACACCACGATCGCTGGATTCGACGTGAACAAGGGCGACTGGATCTATCTCTCGTATCTTGCCGCCAACCATGATCCTGAGTTATTCGGAAATCCGCACGCCTTCGATATCACCCGCACCAATGCTGATAAACACCTAGCTTTCGGATTCGGTACTCACTTCTGCCTCGGCGCACAACTAGCCCGCATGGAACTGCGCACCCTGTTCCGCGACCTAATCCCGCGCCTCGAACACGTCGAACTCTCCGAGCCACCAACCTCGGCCGCAACAACCGTCGTCGGCGGACCCAAGACGCTCAAAATCAACTACGAAATGACAAAATGAAGGCAGAACCTTCAACGCAAACATCTACCCTTCGGCTGCGGCCAAAACGGCTTTGACTATGCCGTCGTAGCCGGTGCAGCGGCAAAGGTTTCCGGAGAGTCCTATGCGCACTTCGGTTTCGGTTGGATGGGGATTTGCGGCAAGTAGCGACGTGGCAGAAATCAACATGCCCGGCGTACAGAATCCGCATTGCACGCCACCGCATTGCAGGAACGACTTTTGCAGTGCCGACAGCTCATCACCAATAGAGAGTCCTTCGACGGTAGTGATTTCGC
>JAYUVJ010000370.1:0-6848 GCA_043754155.1 Acidimicrobiia bacterium | reverse complement strand
GAAGTTGAAATCGTACGTATGCGTACTACTGGTGTCAGTGAATCCTTAGCTCGTCAAGTTGCGGGTGCCGTTGAACAATTACGTAGGCTCGAACTTTTTAAGCCGCCCGGCGTCGCCGAAACCATCGATTGGACACAATCCCTGGCTGCACTCGGACGCACCACTCTCGACGAAACCAGTGTGAATGCCACGCTCGGCACCGTACTCAAATACCGCGAAGACGCCGACCGGGTGAAACAAGCTGGGGTAGCTGAAATTGTCCGCAACGCGGTGCTTCGTGGATCGTCAGGATCTTGACCCATGGCTGAAACTCGACTGGCACTAGATGCTGCTGGCGTGCACGGTTACCTTAACGAGATTTGGCCCGAAGCACTGGGTGCCTGGACTATCGATGAACTAACGGCCTCAACCGCACGGCTGCGCCAAAGAACTTTGGATACGAACCTTCGTCCGGGTGGGACGGTTTCTGGCCCAACGTTGATGGCCCTTGCCGACTCTGCTGCCTACGTCTTGGTGCTTGGCCTTCTCGGACGTGCTTCTCTGGCCGTAACCAGCAGCCTGCACATCGATTTTCTCCGACGCCCAGTTCCGGGTGAACTCATCGCCGAAGCCACGGTGCTCAAGCGTGGGCGAAGTTTGATCACCATGCACGTGCTGCTGTTCAACGCGCTGCCAACTGATCCCGCGGTTGACGGTGCTGAGGGCGGATTTCCTGCTTTTGACCGCTCCAAGCCTGTGGCCTCAGTGTCGACTTCGTATTCGCTCGCCCTGGTGTAGAAACGCCACTATGCCTGTCGGTCCTGACCAACCCAGTCTCGGGAGAAATTCAGCGGCAACTAGTGCAGCCATTGTCGAAGAGCTACGTGGACTTAGCAATGCCGAAGCTCTCTCGTTGCTCAATGCTGAGCTCCCAAACCTACGGCCCGATATTTTGCCCGGCAGAGGAAAGGCCGCTGCTCACGCCCCAACGACGGAATGGCAGCGCATGGCCGTGGGATTTTCGATCCTGTTGCGCCGCAGCGGTTTGGCGGTCCCGATTGGTTCGGTAGTGACGTTTGCCGAAGCGTTAGGCGCGGTAGGCATCGGCCGAAGAACACCAGTCTACTGGGCAGGGCGAGCCGTCTTGGTGCGCAAACCTGAAGATATCCCAACTTACGACCGGGCCTTCGCGGCATTTTGGATGGCAATAACCGGTCGCCCGAAACCCCCGTCCATCGAAGAAGAAGTCACCCTAGCCCTCGATGATGCCGACGAAAACGACAACGACGAAGGTGACCATCAAAACGAGGACGATGACAAGGGCGAAACACTTTCCGTGCGATTCAGCGCCGTTGAGGTTCTGCGCGACAAAGACTTTGCCGAGTACTCAGTAGCGGAATTCGCAGAAGCCCGAGCGGCCATGGCGAAGCTGCGTTTTGTTGGATCGCCCCGTCGGAGCCGCCGATTGGAACCAGTGAAAGGCTCCCGGCGAACTGCGCGTCCCGATCTCCGCCGTACGGTTCGCAATGCTCTGCGTACGGAGGGTTTACCCATCAGTCGCTCCTTCCGCGATACCTCAACGAAACCCCGCCGCATCGTGTTGTTGTGTGACGTGAGCGGTTCGATGGAGGCTTATGCGCGCGCGCTCCTTCGATTCTGTCAAGCTGCCGTAGTTGGGCGGGGGCGAGTAGAAGTCTTCGCCCTGGGCACGCGACTTACCCGAATCACCAGAGAGCTCAATTCCCGGGATCCTGATGCCGCTCTGCACAATGCCGCTAAACGCGTGGTTGATTGGTCAGGAGGCACACGGCTTGGGGATGGTATGCGCGCCTTCAATGATCAGTGGGGTGTCCGCGGCATGGCGCGTCAATCGGTGATCGTAATTTTGTCCGACGGCTGGGATCGCGGTGACCCAGAAATCCTTGCCGAGCAGATGGAACGCCTCCATCGTGTCGCCCACAAGATCGTGTGGGTCAATCCACTCAAGGCTGCACCTGGCTATGCGCCGCTGGCCCGAGGTATGGCGGCTGCGCTTCCCTATGTCGACAACTTCATCGAAGGCCATTCACTAGCTTCTATAGAAGCCCTTGCCCATGTGCTCGCCACCTGCTGACCAAGCAATCCGCTTGAATAATCGGTATCAAGGGGCCAAAGTGGGTGCATGGCCCTTCAATTGGCAAAGCACCTATTCCGCCGAAGTTGGGGACTACAGCACTAGCGTCTGGATCGCGTATGTTGTCCAGTCGTCCGTTTCGCCCTTCTGAGGGGGCACGGGTCTTTGGTCGTCAGGTGCCTCCGGAGCTGGAGCCAGGAACAGTTAGGAAACTGAGCGCACGCTCTCGGCACGGAGCTTGCGTAGGTGCAGCGGCCGCTGTGGCGTTCTGGTTTGGGGTTGTGCCGGCCTCCTCGGCTACAACGACTACCTCGGAAAGAAAGCGACCGACCCCAGATTCCACGATAGGGACTGCGATCAGCGCAGCCAAAGGTTCATCGCGGCAGGTGCGACTGCGTGGATCGACTACTCCAACCACGCAAGCTGGACCGCTGGTCACCTCGTTTGTAATCGTCTCAACACTTTCAGCCGCCTCGGCTTCGACTGTTTCTAGTACTTCATCGATTCGTCGATCCACTACCGCGACAAACACGGTCAACACCATTGGATCCGTCACGGTAACGACCTCCGCCCGCGGGACCTCCCCAACGGCAAGCCCCACAACCATAAGTGCGGGCAACGTTTCCCTGAATGAGACTGTCACGACGGACCCTACGACCACTGTTGCCCCTACCTTGCCCGCACGCGTCGCGGTGTCAACGCTGTCTCGAACTGCGACCTCGTCGAGTGTGGTTCGGCGTTCAGTCGCTCTTGTCGCTGAAGCAATCGAGCAAGTTACGGTCAAGACCCCCGTCACTGCATTGAGCATCGCGCCCCTTCCTTCAGTTGCCAGCGCCGGGGTGAACGACGCCAACCGGGTAAAGGTATCCGCTGTTGTAGAGGACGTTGTGGCCAAACCCGAAACGGTCACCACAACGATTTTGTCTTCGGCAACCGCAACTTCAAACAAAGCCTCTGAAACTGTCACGGAAACGTCGAAGTTGAAAACTGGACCGTCAGCGGCCAGTGCGACAAAAAAATCCACGTCACTCCCTAACAAGACGGCGGCGGCACCCTTGAAAAAGGCCTTTAACAAGGACTCCAACAAGGACTCCAACAAGAGCTTGAACAAGAGCTTGAACAAGCCGCTGGGCAAAGTCCAAAACTTCGGAGAAGGCAACAAACAGGTCCGGTAATTCGGGAACCAACAGCACTGCCGGCGCCGCTGGAGTGGTGAAACGTAGCCGATCGTTCGTCGACGGGAAGACAGTTTTGATGGTGAAAAACGCTGATTTGAACGTCAAAAACGCTGTGTGATCATCGTCAAGTGTCCGCGAAGTGCTCTGCGGTAGTAACTTCATCCCCCGATGGTGATTCCCCCGAACCCGTTCTTAGCCTCACCCGAGCTTGGAATGCCAAAAGCTACCCACCGTGGATACGCCCGCACAACGGGGGTGGGCACGAAACGCCAGCCCAAGAACGTTTGCTTGGTCACGTTGTCGGTTGCGGCAACTGCAGGGCTTTTTGTCGGTCCAGTTGCATCTGCGGCTCCCATGCCTACCCAAACTGCAGCGGTGCAGTCGCTGGTGAATCAAACGGTGACTACCCAAATCGTGATTCCTGTAGTCCCACAAACATCGGTGGTCATAACTCCCCGAATCGTCGCCAACGTAGCTCTTCCTAAGCCCGAAACTTTAATAGTCCCGTCGATAGTCCCGTCGGTGGCTGCGTCGATAATCCCGTCAATAGTCCCGTCGGTGGCTGCGTCAATAAACCCGGGTGAGAGTGGGGATGTCGATGAAGATGGAAGCGCCCCGGGAGTTCAAGTCACTCTGGGCGCCTCAACGCTCGATTGGAAATGTCCCGTTCCGGGGGCCAAGTTCACCAATGACTGGGGTCAAAGTCGATCGGGCGGACGCAGCCATACTGGAACCGATTTGCTTGCACCCCGCGGAGCCCCAGTTTTCGCTCCGTTTGCCGGCACTGCAGTGCAAAAGGCCAGCTCTCGCGGTGGCCTGTCGGTGTACCTGAACGCTACCGACGGCATGCAGATATTTGGCGCCCATCTCTCGAGTTACGGAACCGCAGGCAAGGTAAAAGCAGGAACCATCATTGGTTACGTGGGCAATAGTGGAAACGCCAGTGGCGCAGCCACGCACCTTCATATCGAGATCCACCCCAAAAAAGGAGCCAAAACCAACCCCTTCCCGGTGATGAAGCAGATCTGCGGTTAATACACGGTGTTTTTCTAGCGACTCGTCGCAGCGGCGGTTGAACACCTAAGGTGAATGCGTGCGTGAAGTGTTGAGCGATATTGAACGGTGGCGCAAGCAGGGCAAGCGAATTGCTCTGGCGCGTGTGGTGGAGATTGAAGGTTCCGGCCCACGCGATCCCGGTGCCACCATGGCGGTCAACAGCGATGGAGAGGTAGCTGGTTCGGTCTCGGGCGGTTGCGTTGAAGGTGCAGTGTTACATGAAGCGCTTTCCCTGCTCGACGGTGAACGTAATTCCGGTGTGGTGAGCTTTGGTTACTCCGATGATGAGGCGTTCGCGGTCGGGCTCACCTGTGGTGGCACGATCCATCTGTTTCTCGAAGAGCTGAACTGGTAAGCGCACAGATGAGTGATAATGGAAGTGGTAATCAACGCTCAGGTGCATTTGATCTGTACACCTTGCTTCGTGACGCAATCCGGGGCGAGCAGCCAGTCGCCTTAGCCACACTGATTCGCCGTGCTGATGGGGGAGCGGTTGGTGGACATCTTCTCGTCCGCCCCGGTAGCGAGCCGCTGGGAACCTTGGGTGACGACGAGCTTGACCGAGTGGTGGCTAGAGACAGTGAAGGTGAACTTTCGGCAGGGCTCACCAGTACCCGTCACTACGGCCCCAAAGGCGAGGCTCGTCAAGAAGGCGTAAGCGTGTTTGTGGAGAGCTTTGCCCCACCGCCACGCATGGTTATTTTTGGTGCGGTGGACTTCACTGCAGCGCTCGTTCGTGCCGCCAAGCTTCTTGGCTACCGAGTAACCGTTTGCGATGCCCGTCCAGTATTCGCCACCAAACAACGCTTTCCCCTTGCTGATGAAGTGGTGAACGATTGGCCGGATAGGTATTTGGATGCCCATGGGCAAACTCTTGGACCTGCTGACGTTGTATGTGTACTTACTCATGACCCGAAGTTTGATGTGCCGGCGATTAGCGCGGCGGTGAAAACTAATGTCGGTTACCTGGGCGCAATGGGTTCACGCAAAACCCACAACACCCGAACCGATCGATTGCGTGAAGCGGGCCTGGGCGAAGCACAGATTGCTCGAGTTATGGGACCCATCGGTATCGACATTGGGGCCCGAACGCCCGAAGAAACGGCCATTTCTATCGTCGCTGAAATCATCGCATTGCGAACCGGTCGGGCCGTAGCATCGCTTCGTGACGGCGATGGCCCAATCCATCGTCGTTAACTTGCTCAATATTGCCTGAAGCTGTTCGTGTGCATGCCCTGAACATCGTGAAGCCGCACTTGATTTCCGTCCCGCAACTCGAAGTGATAGTGCCGAGCCCATCGTGAGCGTTACTGGAGTTCTCTTAGCCGCGGGAGGAGCGTCGCGGTTCCGTACGTCGGCGGAGAAGAGCGGCTTGGTTGTTGCGCACAAGTTGATTGCACCGCTTCGAGGTGAAACAGTTTTTTACTGGTCGCTGCGAAATTTGCTTGAGGCCATTCCGCAAAGCGCTATCTCCGAAGTGGTGGTGATCCAGGGTGCGCTTGATCTTTCGGGCCTCGTTGAGCTGGTGGTTGGAACGCGAAACCTCACGGTACGCATCGTGACCAACAGCGACTGGGAGCAGGGTCAAGCAACCTCACTAGCCCTGGCCATCGACACGATTACCTTCGCAAGAACTTCGCCGCAGGTGGCACCATTGGGAGACGAAGGCAGTTCGCTGCGAGTCCCGTCGACCGGAAGAGAGCTACATCGCCAACATCGCCAACATCGCCAAGATGGTTCAGCGGTCCCGGAGGTCGAGTTGCCAAACCGTGCGGAGTTACGAGAGGCCATGGTCGTGGGGTTGGGAGATCAGCCCTTCATTCCCCCGCAAACTTGGGCGGCGGTTGCTGACGCCCCCGTCGAACAACAAATCGTCGTGGCTACCTACGGCGGTCTACGACGCAATCCTGTGCGAATAGCGGCTGGACTTTGGAAAGAAATTCCGCGCACCGGGGACGAGGGTGCCCGACCGCTGTTGCGAAAACGTGCAGAGCTCGTACACGAACTACCCTGTAACGGCGATCCCGCCGACATCGACACAGTGGAGGACCTCCTGCGATGGAGCTAACCAACGAATTTCATGTAGCCGTACCCCTCTCACGGGCCTGGGCTGTACTCACCGATATCGAGCTGATCGCTCCCTGTATGCCGGGCGCACAGCTCGAAGAGATCGAGGGAAATGAGTACCGCGGCGGAGTCAAGATCAAAGTGGGCCCCATTACCGCCCAATACAAGGGCAAAGCCACGTTCTTGGAGAAAGACGATGTCAACCACAAAGCCGTCCTTCGGGCTGAGGGTCGCGATACTAAAGGCCAGGGCAACGCCTCTGCCACCATCACGGCAACTCTGGTTGCTGCCGGCACCGGAACCGACGTCAAGGTCTCAACCGACCTCACCATCACCGGCAAAGTTGCCCAGTTCGGCCGAGGTGTTCTCGCCGATGTCAGCGCCAAAATCCTCGGTCAGTTTGTGACCTGTCTTGAGCACGATGTACTTGTGCGCCCTGAAGAAACGCTCGCCGC
>JAYUVJ010000369.1:0-7794 GCA_043754155.1 Acidimicrobiia bacterium | reverse complement strand
AAAACACCTCAGATCGAACGCACCACTACGTTTCTGAGTACCGCCTCGGGCATTGGTCTCTTCCTCATCCTTGCCCTGCTCGCGTCGAGGCTCGTCCCGGATCGTGTCCTTGATCGTGTCCCTGATCATGTTCGTGATGGTGAGGTGCAAGCGGCGTAATCGGCGTTGAATCCGTATCGCACTACGTTGGTGTGGTGCATCCGATTGAACGACTGCGATACGTGGCCAGAGCGAGTGAGGACTCGGGTCCTTCCCTGCTGGTGCGCGAAGCTGCCGGCGCGTTGGCCTCGTTCAGTTCTGATCCTGCTGCTCTGGTGACGGCGTGTCGTCGCTTGGTTGATCGGCAACCCCAAGCCGGTCCCATCTGGTGGCTGGCAGCCCGGGTATTAGGTTCACCGGATCCGGCCTTTGAAGCCTGGTCAGCCTCCGACGAGGTCGAATCGGATCAGACGCCCATGAGGTTGGTCGAAAACCTTCCAGAAGGCGCCACCGTAGTTGTACTGGGTTGGCCAGAGCTCATTGCCCCGGCACTGGCGAAGCGCGGGGATCTCGATGTGCTGGTGATTAACACTTCCGACCAAGGTCATGGTTTGGTTCGCCGATTAGACCGGATGGGCAACAACTCCACCCTGATCGACGAACGAGGACTCGGGGCTGCCGTTGGTGTCGCCGATTTGGTGTTAATCGAGGCGCAGTCCTTCGGAGGACTTGGTGATACTGCTGGCGCCACGGCCCTGCCGGGTTCACGCGCTGCGGCCGCAGTGGCCTTAGCGGCCGGCATAACTGTGTGGACGGTCGTTGGCGTAGGTCGAGTGCTGCCGGGAAGGATGTGGGATGCCTACCTGGGTCGTCTCGACGAAAGCGCCGATCCATGGGACGGGGACTTGGAACTGGTTCCAGCCAACCTTTTGGGCACCATCGCTGGCCCGAAAGGTTTACAAACCGTAGCTGAAGCGCTGCTACGAGCCGATTGCCCCGTAGCCCCGGAACTGCTCAAATTCATCCAATAACGCGGCTGCACAACATACGTGCCTGTAGCTCGGGTACACAAACTAAGCGCACAGTAACTATGCGCGCATAGCCTCGATCGCCTCGGCCATGGCGATAGCTCGCTGGGCGTTGGCAACGTGAAGATTTTCGATCATCTTGCCGTCGACCGTGGCCACACCTTTACCTAAAGCCAGTGCCTCATCGAAAGCTTCGATCACCCGACGACCGAAGGCAACCTCGGCTTCGGAAGGAGCAAAGGCTGCGTTGGCAGCATCGAGTTGGCTGGGGTGAATCAGCGTTTTGCCATCAAATCCAAACGCTGCCCCCTGGGCACATTCCGCGCTGAAACCGTCTACATCATCAATGGCGTTAAACACTCCATCGAGGATAAAACGCCCAGCTGCTCGAGCCGCCGTTACACACTTTGACAACGCGTGGAGCAGTGGAGCCCGTCCAGGGATGCTCTGCGCGCGTAGTTCTTTAAGAAGATCATTCGTGCCCATAACGAGTACCGTGAGACGCTCACCAGCTTCGGCGATCGCAAACGCATCACGAATGGCAACAGGAGTTTCCAGCATGGCCCACAACTTGGTGTGCGCTGGTGCGTTGGCTGCCGCCATAGCGTCCTCAACACGCTTTACGTCGTCGACCGAGTTGATCTTGGGCACCACTATGGCCGCCGGACCAGCTTGTGATGCAGCTTGAATGTCATCGTCATGCCAATGGGTTCCGAGGCCATTCACCCGAATAGTGAGTTCGCGGTTTCCATAGCCCCCTTCGGCAATGGCGTTACATACGTTGTTACGGGCTTCGGCTTTTGCGTCGGGGGACACGGCATCTTCGAGATCAAGGATCAACGAATCCGCCGCCAAACCTTTAGCTTTTTCTAACGCCCTCACGTTGGCACCCGGCATGTACAGCACCGAACGCCGGGGACGAAGCACTATTTGATCGCGCATGGTCTTCCCTAGTTTCCGTAACGCACGGCGAGTTCAGGATCGCGTTCACACAGTGCCGCCGCCAATTCAACAACCACTTTGCACTGTTTGAACGTGGCATCGTCTTGCATTTTGCCTTCGATCATTACCGCACCGGTGCCGTCACCCATGGCCTCTATCACTCGTCGAGCCCAAAGCACTTCTTCAACCGGCGGCGAAAATACGTTCTTGGCAATGGCGATCTGCGAAGGATGCAATGACCAAGCACCAACGCAACCCAACAAAAACGCGTTCCGGAACTGATCCTCACAGGCCAACGGATCACCAATATCGCCGAACGGCCCATAATACGCATACATACCATTGGCCCTGCATGCGTCCACCATGCGCGCCACGGTGTAGTGCCAGAGATCCTGCTGGAAGATATTGCGCACTCCCCCATCAGCCTTAGCATCTTCACGAACGAGGTAATCGGGATGCCCGCCACCGACACGTGTAGTCTTCATTCGACGATCAGCCGCCAGATCCGCCGGTCCCAGGGACAGTCCCTGCATACGAGGCGAAGCTCCACAGATTTCTTCTACGTTGACCATCCCCCGAGCGGTCTCCAAGAGTGCGTGCACCTGGATGGGCTTGGTGATCCCGGCCTTGGCTTCCAGCTGAGCTAGTAAGCGATCAACGTAGTGAATGTCTTCGGCGCCTTCGACTTTAGGAACCATGATCACATCGAGTTGGTTGCCAATTTCGGTGACCAACGTGGTGAGATCGTCGAGCGCCCAGGGGGAGTCAAGCGAGTTCACTCGTGTCCACAGTTGCGCGCCACCCAAATCGATAGTGCGTGCCGCATTCACCAAACCGTGCCGGGCTGCATCTTTACGGTCCGAAGGAATGGCATCTTCGAGATTTCCCAGCAGCACGTCGACGGTGGGCCCAAGGGCTGCCAGTTTTGAGACCATTTTTTGGTTCGACGGATCGAAAAAATGGATCATTCGGCTAGGCCGAAACGGGATCTCACGCAGAGGCATCGGGGCGCCAACAGCAAGCGGACGGAAGAAGTCTTTCGGATTTCGCATCCCCGCCAGTTTTGCAGTTCATCACCTTAGGAAGCGAACTGGCCACACGCCCTAATTGGTTAACGTTCGAAATTTTTGAATAACACTCTAAAAAGCAATCGGACACACGGGAAATACCCAGTTAATTAGGACCAAGTCGTTCGTAAAAAGGTTCGAAGAATTCAGGACTTCAAGTTGTCGCTAACTTTGCAGGATGCAGAGTCACCTAAGCGATGAAGTCACCCCTCATTCGCGATCTCCACGCGCAATGAACCAAATTGGGTCACGCCCCCGAACAGAACTAAACCCCAAGTCCCAACTTCGACTGGGAATGTTCACGGTTACCGCGGGGCTGATCGCAGGTGGTCTGCTCGGTATCTTTCCGATCGAGCAAGCACCCGCTCAGACCTCGATAGCCGCAATAAAAATCGACGGTGTCGACGAACTCACGCCAACGCGCACCATGGCGGCAGATTGGGACCGGGTGCTTCGCAACGCCGGATCAGCCCAGTACGTCGTTATTAACCCCGAAAATGGGCCCGAGGCACTTGATGGCAACGACCCTTCTGGCAGCGGCTACGCACCACCAAATCCCAACGTTGAAGACTTCGTCCTCCGGGCAAAACGGCTCAGTGGACCGGGGCGTGTTTTAGGGTGGCTACCAGCAGGAGTGGGCGCTGGACGCGCCACTGATTATCGAGATGGTTACGGAACCGATGGTGTGATGCTGGCCGATTACGACTGTGCCAGTGCTGCAACCGCAACCAACACGATTAGGGCTGCTTGGCCCGGTGCTGTTGTGATCATTGCAACAGCAGGTTGTTCTGGTGGAATTTCCCCATCGTCGATCGTGGGCCCAAGTGGCCTCGGTACCGGTTCACAGGACCCCTATTCCGGTTACCCTGCTGCGCCAACACCGAAACTCGGCATTCCCGCGTACTTTACCGATCCCGTGGCGTGGGATCGTCTCTTGACTGGGATCGCCGACGTTGGGGCCGTTGTTGTTGACTGGAATTCGATTGGCGCGCTTCGATCAAAGATCCAAGCTGCAAGAGCCGGAGGCGCAAAAGTGTATGCGTACGTACCAACGGGTTACATAACGAGCAGCGCTGGTGTTGCGAATGCCAGTAATGCCGGTGCCCGAATTTCTGCGGCCCTCGCCGACCCCGATATCAACGGCGTTTTCCTTGACGAAGTTCGCTCGGGTTACTCCGCACGTGCACGTAGCTTCTATGGCGCGTTTTACGACCAGGCTGTGGCCGCTGGAAAAGAATTGATCTACAACCCGGGACAAACCGCAGGTAGTGGATTCCTCTCCATCTCGTCGAAAACCATCAACTACGAAGGTCGATTCGCCACCTACAGCGGATGGCCGGCGAGCGAATGGGCCCGCAACATCCCCAGCGACCGTATCTGGCAAGTAATCCACACCACCGGGAACGCTGACATTGTCGCGGCAGCAAATTTAGCCAAGTCTCGCAACGCCGCGCTGGTTTGGATCGCCCCCAACGATCAGTTCACTTCCTTCCCCGACGCCGCGTACTACGCAGCAGTTCGAGCCGCAGTCCGCGGTTCTGTTGCATCGTCTGGGGCTCCCGTAGTGAGTTCATCGGGTTCAGGAACTGGTGTTTCATCCTCTGGTGCTGCTAGTGCTGTTGGACCCGCTCAGCTGGTGTTTACCCCCATTATCGATGCCGCCGCCGCCACTACAACTACCGTGCGTACAACGACTCCGGCACCGGCAGCGGCTGTTATTGCACCCGTCGCAGCGTCTACAACCACCCCAACGCTGCCGATAATCACGACCACAACCGCTCCGCAAGCTACGCCAACCACACAGCCGTTACCAATTCTCACGACCACCACCGCATTGAGCGCAACCTCAGCGCCTGCGCCAGCAGCATCAACCGACGCAGTTACTGCCGCGGCGAAGGCAACCAAGGCGAAATATCGTTTCGTCCGGAATCGCTCCTGTCGCACCGTGAAAGTTAGGCTTCGCAACGGCAAGTTGAGGAACCGGCGTCAGTGTCGTTACGTTTACCGCAAAGTGCTGGTTCGCAGTAAGTAATCCCTAAAACCATCGCCTCAAAGGATCGACCAGTGGAATTTCCGCCAGTCGCTACACGTCGACCCTTGATTTCTCGACCCCGATCCATGTAGCCGGAGCCGGTGAAGTGGGCAGTTTGGCGGCGAGTTTCTCGTTAATGATGGCGGTCTTCGCCCGATCACAAGATCAGCAACGTTGAACTCCTGCATTACGGTGACAGACTTCCTGCCGCTGAACGGGGAGAAGTCTTAGAGGATCTGCGCGCCGATGTCGAAGAACTGGCGACACTCCTCTCTGAGTGAATGACCTGGCAAGTGATCTTGCTGCGGCCGAGCCGATGGAGCAAGTTTCACTCGGCGACCTCGCCCGAACGTTAGCTAGTGGTATCCGGCGGCGAACATGGCGAACCGGGCGAACAGTCTGCGTTGAGGAGTGCGGACTCCAGACGCTGACCGGACGTCCTAGACGACTGATCGGGCGGTCTATGGCAGTTCGAAACCTTTGTGACAAAGTTCTGCCTTCATGAGGTTTCGAACCACTACTACAGATTGTAAGATTCGTATCTACTCGGAGCACCCAGGAGCCTTCATGCAACCCAAATATGCAAGTTTTTTCGCCGTACCAATTGTTCTTGCTCTGGCACTTTCCGCTTGCGGAACCAATTCTAAAACGGCGGTGGATACCGTAATTCCAACCGCCGTAACTGCAACTTCTGTAGGTGGAGCCATCGCCGCAGACGCCCTGTTCAATTCGGGCGATGTCGCGTTTGCCCAAGGCATGATTCCTCACCACCAACAAGCCGTTGAAATGGCCGATCTTGCTTTGGACCCTGCCCGGACCGCTGGTGCCGCGGTAAAGGATCTGGCGACTCGAATTCAGGGCGCTCAGGGCCCCGAAATCCAGCTGATGACGGGTTGGTTAACCGGTTGGGGGCAGCCCATTGCAATGGATGGAATGGGCAGTGTGAGTATGGAAGGAATGGCACCAGGAGAAACCAAAGCGCCAGGCGAAACCATGCCCGTGGCCGAAACAATGGCGGCCATGGAGGGGATGAGTGGAATGGAGGGCATGATGTCGGCTGCTGAGATTACAGGTCTTGAAAAAGTGACTGGTGCTGAGTTTGACAAGGCTTGGCTCGGCATGATGATTCGTCACCATGATGGTGCTGTTGGAATGAGCAAAACCGAACAGACCGACGGTAAAAATATCGACGCCATTGATCTTGCCGGAAAGATCATTTCGGCCCAAGAGGCCGAGATTGAAGAGATGAAGAAGTTGCTCGCTGCTTAAGTCCGTATCTGGCAACGGCGTACCTTTTCGCGTCGGCACCTAACTTCGCCGTAGTGCTCTCGGTCCCTGCGGTAGCGCGCCCCGAAAGCAGTTGTTCCATGTCTGGTCTTCTTCGCACCTTCTGCCGTCGTTCGATCGTCTTATTCGGTTTTTCTGGACTTTTCCTGGTGTTCGGTACGTCCGCCGCTTGGGCCCATAACTCTCTGGTTGCCAGCACCCCTTTTGTTTCCCTCGAATTCCATCTCAACGCTTTTCAGCGAGACATTTCCACCGCAGCCATTTTCGCTTTGCTGTTCGGAACCTGGGCCTATGCCGGACACTCTCGCTCGATGCGCTGGACCGCTACGATTGAGGCTTATGCGACGTCCCGATGGTGCCTTGGAAGACGATGTGTTGCGAGCAATGTGGGATTCGGGGGAAGCGTTACTCCCAGCCGAAATTCTTGAAAAGACGGGGTTAGATCTTGCATACACGAGTATCGCCACGGTGCTCACCCGGCTCCTCGAGAAGGGGCTTGTTGAACGGGAACCGGAGGGGCGTGCGTTTCGTTACCGCGCTGCTTTCGATGAAGGTGAGCTTGCGGCAAAACGAATCGGGGTCATTCTCAGCCACACGTCAGATCGAAACGCTGCGCTCGCCGGATTCGTAAGCACGCTTGGTAAACGAGATGCAGCAACACTGCGATCGCTTTTAGCAAAGACGTGAAGTGAAACTTTCAACGCTCTTCGGGCCTTTCGCGGTTTGTCTTGCGTTAACCGGATTTCTGCCGTTGGTGCACCGACGACTTCGACCGCGTGTTTCGGCAGTTATATTGGCTGCGAACGTGTTCTGGGTTTCACTAGTTTCGGTCGTAGGTACCTGGTTCGTGTCCCTTCGCTACCTCACCCACGTCAGTTGGTTGGCCAACCAACTCAGTTGGTGTTCCAAAATGATTGGCGCACACGACAAAGTGCCGGTCTGGCTTGGATTTCCGTCCACGGCTTTAGCGTTGCTCGGCTTGGTGCGCATCAAGCGCTTTGCGACGGTGCAACGAGAGATTCGTTCGTCGTCCCTTTCAGGAACCTCAGTCGTTCCGTCCAATGAAGTGTTTGCCTACGTGCTTCCTGGACGCAATGGTGCCACCATCATTTCTACAGGCTTACTATCGCGGTTATCCGTGAAAGAACGCCTCGTTGTGCTTGCTCATGAGAAGGCCCATGCTGACAATCGCCATGACCGGTATCTCACCCTGGCTAGGGCCGCGGAGGCACTCGTCCCATTCATTCGCCCACTTACGAAACGTCTCGACTTTTCGCTCGAACGCTGGGCCGACGATTCCGCTGCCGAGGTTATGCATGGTGACCGATTCCTTGTAGCACAAACGATCGCAAAGGTCGCTTTGCTCATGACCGGGTTTCCGGGTCATGTCTTGGCGTTTGCCGGATTTGGCGAAGTGGCACGCACCGAGTATTTGTTGCGACCCTCCAAACCGTCGCGG
>JAYUVJ010000368.1:0-2722 GCA_043754155.1 Acidimicrobiia bacterium | reverse complement strand
ACTACGCGGGGGTCAACGACGTTTGTTACGCATTGTCGTACATCGGTGCGGATGTTCCATCTGACAAACCGAACACCTCATCGCGATCAGTCTTGATCCCCGCAACACACAAACCGGCTACCGTAACGTTCCGGGGCGCTTCCCATGAATCCAAAAGACGGTCACCTTAGGTGGCTCCAGATACGTTCCAGCGCTCCGAATCGGTTAGGACAGGTCTTGATCGAAGAAGGCGTTGGCGGCGTCGTCGGCTGCTTGGTCTTCTTCGCTCAACGGTGCAGCTGGGGCCTGGGGGACGGAACGGAGTTTGTCTCGGCCTGCGTGGACCATTTTTGTGGTGCGGTCGAGCACGATCTCGAACTTCGCCAATTGCTGATCACACCAGTCTTCGGCCTCATGCTTTTTCTTGCGGGCTTCGTCCTCAGCGTCGGTTATTAGTTGTTGGGATTTCCGTTTCGCTTGACGGACGATCTCAGCCCGATCGACCATTTTCTCTGCGCGGGAACGGGCCTCGTCGAGGATTTGCTCCCCTTCTAAACGCATCTTGGCTAAGTGTTCTTCGCGTTCCTTCAGCAACCATCTTGCGGCACGAAGCTCCTCCGGCAGTTGTGCGACAGCTTCATCGAGCAGCGACAAAACTTCTTCAGGCTCGATGCGCACTGATGAGGAAAGCGGTAACGGCCGGGCGTTGGCCACAACCTCGATGGCTTGGCGAATCAAGTGCAGCGACTCATGCTCACCTGCGGTTTCAAAAACGGGATCGTCGTCGATTAAAGACATGGTGTCACCATCACGGGGCTCGATTTTAGGGTTTGCGATGCAGAAATTCTGGGTATTGCACTGCAGGGGAAGGCTCGCTCAAACCCCGCCCGAAAGCGTCATTGAGTGTGCACCTGCAATTGTAGAACTAGTGCAGCGAAACTGAAGTGACTGTGCCGGGGTTTTCGAGACGTTGTACAGCACTAGCTATCCCACCGGATCAGTGTTCGCTAACTTGAAACTGGCAGACACCCACACCCAACGCAAAAGACCAGCACGACAGACAAACGAAGCCAGAAAGTTGAAGCGTATGCAAAAGCAAACTTCCTTCACCTCGAAACATCGCTTCGCTCTCATCAGCTCGGCAATTGCTCTGCTCGGCTCGGCCCTCACCACCTTCTCAGAAGCCTCTGTCCCGAGCCAACCCAGGGCGGAGATCGCTTCTGGCCTCGCAGCCGCAGCCAAACCGTTCGCATCCCAGGCCACCATCCCGGCCCGCATACTGCCCGTTCCGATCCCACCAATCGGCGATGGACCAATAATTGTTGCTCCAACCTGTCCAACCAGCATTGAACCTTCCTCACCCGGAATAGCTATGGCCCGTCAGCAACTTCTTCAGCCCACTTATCAAGCGGCCCTGGCCTATGTCGATGCTCATCGAAATGTCCTTGGTGGAATTCGATTCGGCGGACCAGATTTCGGATTCGTGGTCATTTCCTTCACCGACGAGCTCAAACCCCATGTTGCCGCCCTACAAAAACTCGTGCCCACACCGGCGGGAGTCATTGTGTGCCCCGCTGCGCTCACCGGCGGCGAGTTGCAACAAATCGCCAACGACATCATGTTCAACACGCACGGCGAAATTCGAACCGCAGGAGTGACAGGCGGCAGGGTTGAAGTACAACTTCGAGGGGATCAGCGAGCAAGGGCCGATCAACTAATCAAGGAATACGGATCAAAGGTGGCGATCATTCTGGGTAACTTTTCTTACCCAAATGCCGGTTCCGCTCCTACTCTTACAAACGGGATTTGCAAGGTGGTGCCAAAGCCCGGTTTGCAAAACCGCCAGCTTCGTTGGGCCACCACACCCAAAAATCTCACGGTCGCCTCGGGAAACGACCTGCAGATCTTGGTGAAGTTCACCAACACGGCAACAAAACCAATCGCCTACGAATCAGGTGATCCAATCACGGGGATGGTGACGGACTTGGGCAGCACAGTGGTTCTCGCCAACTACAACGGCGCGATCGCCGGCGTGGGATCTGGGGGAAAACTTCGTAAAGGCGGATCCTCAACTGTCACCGCATTGATATCGACGGACAGCTGCCAACTTGATCGGGGTTACACGTTGCCGCCAGGAAAATACTCTGTGCGCTTTGTGTTTGGCGGCTACGACTTCACGGCAAATGGCGGCCAAAAGGCCGAGCAGTTCGTTTCCACCCCGATCCCGCTGACTATCACGAAGTAGACAATCCACGAATTGATCAATCCACGAACCGAACAATCCACGAATTGATCAATCAAGGAATAGCCGTTAACAGCTAGAGAATAAGGACAACTCACCCAACCGTCACACCAGTTTTGGAAGCTTTTCCACCAAACGACGATTCACGGGCTCGGGGACCATCGAGGAAATATCCCCACCGTACTTCGCCACTTCGAGCAGCAAACGGGACGACAAGAACGAATGGCGCGAAGCCGTCGGGATGAAGAGGGTGGCCATACCGGTGAGACGCTCATTCATTTGGGCCATCTGCAACTCGGTCTCGAAATCGGTCACGGCACGCAAACCTTTGACGATGGCGTTGCAGCCCTGATTTTCAGCGAACGTGACCAGCAAGCCGTCGAAAAAGTCGATCGATACGTTGTCGAGATGTGCTGTGGATTCGGCCAGCATGTCGCGACGCTCTTCCAAAGTGAACAAGGCGTTGGCCTTATTGGGGTTGCGGACCGAAGCCACCAGCAC
>JAYUVJ010000367.1:0-12524 GCA_043754155.1 Acidimicrobiia bacterium | reverse complement strand
TGAACGAATTGGCCACGTGAATTCGGTCCCGTTGCAGCCTTTTTAACGACCCGTCAAGGTGAGGGCCGATAGGTTTTGGCGACGTGACTCGACCACGTGCCTTGCTGTCCGTTTTCGATAAGACCGGGGTGGTGGATTTCGCCCGTTCGCTGGTGGACCTTGGTTTTGAAGTGGTGTCGAGCGGTGGCACGTCGGCCGCCTTAGCAGCCGCTGGTGTGGCCCATCTTTCGGTGGAGGACGTAACCGGGTTTCCCGAAATGCTCGACGGGCGGGTAAAGACGTTGCATCCGCGCTTGCATGGTGGCATCTTGGCTGATCGTTCTAAGCCCGAACATCTCGCCGCGATTGGTGAGCACGAAATCGCGCCGATCGACATTGTCGCCTGCAACCTCTACCCGTTTACTTCCAATCCTTCGATTGAGCTGATCGACGTGGGCGGCCCTTCCATGGTTCGCGCCGCCGCCAAGAATCACGCGGCTGTTGTGGTTTTGGTTGACCCAGCCGATTACTCCTCAGTTCTAAGCGCACTTACCGTCTCTCGAGCTGGCGGAGCTGCTCATCCAACCGTCGACGATGCGACCCGTCAACACCTCGCTGCCAAAGCGTTCGCTCACACTGGCGAATATGACACCGCTATTGCCGCATGGTTCGCGGCCGGATCACCTTCCGAACCTCTTGCTGCCGACGATATTGAAACCGTTTTGCCATCCCGCCTCACGTTGACCCTTGAGCGAGCCGAAGTTCTTCGTTATGGCGAAAATCCGCACCAACGCGGGGCCCGCTATCGCACGGTTGGTTCGTCTGAAGCTCCTGGCTGGTGGGATTCCAAAGTGCAGCACGGTGGCAAGGAAATGTCATACCTGAACGTCTTCGATGCGGATGCGGCCTGGCGTTTAGTGCACGATCTTGGGCCCGGTGCCGCAGCAGCCATCATCAAGCATGCCAACCCTTGTGGTGTAGCGGTTGCATCCGATCTTTTGACTGCTTACAACCTGGCCCATGCCGGTGATCCTGTTTCGGCCTTTGGTGGCATTGTGGCCTTGAACCAACGAGTGACCTTGGCGTTGGCTGAATCACTCGCCCCAATTTTCTCCGAAGTGATCATCGCCCCATCCTACGACGATGATGCACTAAGCGTACTTACGGCCAAGAAGAACCTGCGTGTCTTGTCGGCTTCGGCTCCACACGTTTCGGCTTTGCAGATTCGGACCATTGATGGCGGTCTGTTGATTCAAGAAGCTGATGATGTGGCTGCGGAAGCAAACGCACGACGCGATTGGCGAGTAGCGGGCAAAGTGCAACCCACCGAAGCACTGTGGCAAGAATTGAGCTTCGCCTGGAAACTAAGCGCGCATGTTTCTTCCAATGCCATTGTGCTCACTCACGCTGGACAAGCGGTTGGCATCGGTGCCGGACAGCAAAGTCGCGTTGATGCCGCGCAGATTGCCGTTCGCAAGGCTGGAGATCGAGCGATGGGTGGCGTATGTGCAAGTGACGCGTTCTTCCCGTTCCGTGACGGTCTCGACCTGGTCGCCTCAACCGGTATCAGTGCCGTCATCGAACCGGGTGGTTCCGTGCGCGACGATGAAGTAATCGAAGCCGCCAACGATCACAACATCGCCCTCGTCTTCACGGGTCGTCGCCACTTCAAACACTGAGTTTGATTGTTCTAAAGCCCTTCCCGCGGCCGGTGGGTTGCGACTGCACTGCTTCTGTTCACTCCGCTAACGCGACAGGAGTTGCTGGGCCTCGACCCGCGTACGCCTTGCCTGAGCCTTACGGTGGACAAGTTCAGGGTAAAACGGTGGGTAACGCGCGTTGTCCTGGGGATTCGTGAGAAATCGGTCGGATAACCTGGGGATCTACGCGAACGGTATTGACGTTCGTTCGGGGATGCTTCATTCTTTCTCTAGCCGGTTCGCAAGAACGGTGAAGGTAGCGAACAGCAGTTGGGACTTGCTCTCGATGAACGTTCGTAGCCTTTATCGGGGGAGCAAGTTGGTTAGGTTAGGTCCGCAACACTTCCGTTCGTCGAAAGACCAGCGGTTGTGCGTCTTCCGTCTAGGCCTTCGGGCTTTGACAGCAGATGGGTCGTTTGAGCGCCGGAGCAATCTGTGCGAGTTCTCGACCAAAGCGACGTGCCCGCCAAGTCGAAAGACCTGACGGGCACGAATGGAATTGAAGAGAAGGCTAACGCTTTCGAACTCGATCTCCGCGGATACTGACCGAACGAAGGCCTCGAAGTAGTCGAACTTGTTCGACTCGCTTCGGGGCCTTCCCCTTTTCGGAGGGATTTGACTACTTGATCGGCGTATTCCCTTTGCCGTGATCGACGACTTCGCTTCGCACCTCGCCCGGCAACCAAAGCCGAACGCCTCTGTTGCATTGATGATCGAAGGCATGGCGACGGAAGTCGTAACGAAAGCAAAAGTCAATTTGTTAATATATGCATGCAAGGCTCTGGCCGTTAGGAAAGCCACCTTTCCTTCGTCGAGGCGAGAACCGCTTATATGCAACCCATTTGCCCGCTTGCTTGTCACGGACAGGACCAGAGAAAGGTTTCCATAAAGTCGCATCCCCGTGCCGGGTATCTCGTACAGCAGCTTGAAGGTTACCGGGCCTTCGAACCAGTTGATCTGCCACCGGACCCGCCAATCACGCTCGACAACGAGCTCTGGGGGCTGCTCTCGGCTGCAGATGTTGCCGTGGGCCGTCTTGACGGTCTCGCTCAGACCCTGCCCGATGCCGATCTTTTCTTAGCGATGTACGTCCGCCAAGAGGCACTGCTCAGCTCCCAGATTGAGGGCACTGAGTGCACAATGGATGACATCCTTGCGTTCGGGTTGCTGGCCCATGGCGGTCCGACACTCGACGTTGGAGAGGTCGTCAACTATGTTGCTGCACTTCAGCATGGTGTCGCCTTGCTGTCCGGGCTGCCCTTATGCAACCGGCTGCTCCGAGAAATGCACGCTGTTCTGCTCCGCTCGGGACGCGGTTCCGACAAGTCACCAGGAGAGTTCCGGCGCACACAGAACTGGATCGGGCCGACTGGCTGCACCCTGAGGACAGCGAGCTTCGTACCGCCACCGCATCATGTGATGGAACGCGCAATGACGACGCTCGAGACCTTCGTTCATGACTCGACATTGCCAGTGTTGGTCACGGCCGGACTGGTGCACGCCCAGTTCGAGACCATCCACCCGTTCCTCGATGGCAACGGGCGCGCTGGGCGCATGTTCATCTCCCTGCTACTCCACGAACGCAAGGTCCTAGCCAAACCCGTTCTGTACTTAAGCACGTTCTTGAAGCGCCACCAGGCTCGCTACTTCGACCACCTCGGCTTCCGGTGGGCGATGACTAACCGCGCAGCAATGGCTCCTCGCTCAGGATCGCGCACACGACATCAGATGGTGAGCACGCTGGGGATTTGATTCGTTGAACAATATCGTGTCCTAAGCGCGCATGATATCGCCGGTTATCGAGCGGGCTGGGGCTATCGGCGCCCATGCACGAAGTGTGCGCCACACCCGACCCAACGAGTCCAGCTCCGGGAGATCTAGGCGTCCAGGAAAGCAGGCGACCAGCGGACGCGGTCCGGCAATACTTGTGCATGGCCACTCCCGAGTACATCTCCTCGACCCGCAAGGTCTACGACTTCTCCGCTGCTCACTATGCATCCGTGGTCGGCACGACTGTCACAGCCGCGTTCGAACGGCCGATCGACCGGGCGACCCTGAACGCGTTCGCTGAGGATCTTGTCGCCGTCAAGAATGCGCTTGTCCTGGACATCGGCTGTGGAGTCGGGCGCGTCACGAAGTACCTGCACGAGCGAGGGCTCGATGTGCAAGGTCTTGACCTGTCGTCCGAAATGATCTCCGCCGCGCGTTCGGCCCACCCCCACTTGACCTTTGGTGTGGCACCGATGACGGCGTTGCCCATCGACAGTGGTTCCCTGACCGCGGCCGTCCTGTGGTACTCGATCGTTCACACTCCGCCCTCCGTACTCCCCGATGTTTGGAACGAGCTGGCTCGCGTTCTTGCTCCGAGCGGCCGGGTGCTGCTCGGGTTTCAGGAAGGCCACAACGAGGAAGTCCAGCGCGAGAACGCATACGGTTCGTCGACAACGATGACCTGGTACCGGCACAACAGCGATGACATAGTGCAGAGCATGGAGTGGGCCGGCTTCGTCGTGCAGTCCCGAGTTTGGCGCGTGGCTGAATTGGCGCACGAGACGACACCACAGGCGTTTCTCATCTTCCAGCGACCGGCGTAGTCGACTGCTGCACTCCGCCCACTATCGCCCGGCAGCTGGGAGTCGAACCTACTCAGAATACTCCGTAACGACGCTCGATAAATTGGTTCGATCGCAGTTGACCCACCGCAGTATGGCCCGAATCGCCCCTCTCGTTTGGGTGGTTCGGACGTAATCCCGCTTGGTCATTTGAATATGAAGAAAGTATGATCCACTCATGCACGGGATGGTGCCCGCCCGCTGTGCGTATGGTGGCAATGCACTCATCGAGAAACACGCCTTCGGTGTAGCTGCTTGCTTCGCCAGAGTAGCGACGGGTGTGGGAGCTCCAACCGGGATCGGCGATCAACTCGTCGATCGCCGTTTCGCCTGCTGGAAATTAACGGAGTCGTTCGATGATGTCGATCGTGCCGTAACAAACTTCGATCAGGATCAACACGATTACGATCCACTCGAGGCGCCGTGAGGTGTTGGCGTTCACTTCGTCGGAGAGCATCGAATAGGTGCGATGCATGACTTCGAGTTTGTGCTCGGTTGCCGCTGCGAGCTCTTGGGCGCGAAACACCCGCATGGCCCCACGGTAAATCGCTGCGTAGTACAGGTCTTCGGTGACCTTGATGGCGGCACCCACCCGTTCGATTATTTCAGAGAACGATAAGTGTTCAGTGAGTAAATCCCTGCGAAGCGAATCGTACTTTTTATTCGCCCGAACTCCAGGTGCTCGTCGGCCAGAAAGCTGTTTGTGCATACGAGTTATGCGGTCATCGAGCTGCCGATCGTAGTAGGCAAGTTCCAAAACCTGTGCGAGGGCAAATTCCAAAAGGCTGGTGGCGTCTTCGGTGCCGTCGGGATCGTAAACGAGGGCTTGGTCGTAACCGATAACCACAAGATCGTTGGTTGAATAGGAGTAGGAAGAGCGGAGCAATTCGTCGCGGAGCTGTTGGGAAAACTCGTCTGATTCGCCTAGGAGAAGCGAGGGGAGGGCGGGATGGGCACTCACGGTTGTGGCCTTTACCGGGCCATCGGAGACAAACCCGCGGATGGCATAAATCGTGAGGGTTTCTTGCGAATCGTGAATGCTCGGATTTACTAAGCCCACGCGCATGGCTTCAACGGCGACTGAAGCATCTTCAACCATCCATCGCTCCAGATCGGCCCGCATTTGCTCGCCTTCGAGCTCAACCGAAAGCGCGGCAAGTTGATCAAACGAAGTACTCGCGGGAATATTCAGTGCCCATACGATGGTCATGACCCCAAAGTCATACGCCTTCGCTACTACGCGTACTGACCATTCATGATCGTCGAGCTGTAACTGGCGATCGCTAAGCCCAGCTGAAACCGGCGGATTGGTAAACACCACTCCATCGCGCTGACGCTGCAGCCGCAATCGAGCAACCCCTTCACGTGCCCCCTTGGCCGATCGAAGCTCTCGTTCCACCGCAGCCAAATCCACCGAATCAGCGACATCAAAGAGCCGATACAACAGAATCTGGCCCGTAGCCACCTTCAATTCGTGGTGCTGTTCATCAGACATATCGTGGTGCTGTTCATCAGACATAGCTGTATATTCCGACGACGAATCGGGCTCAGTCGATCCGGTATTCATGCCCCACACCGTAGATCGCAACACCCAAATACCCCGCCATGAGGGCGAGAACCCTAAAAGCTCATGTCCCAAGGTGGAGTGGTGGAAGAAAGCCGCAAGTCTCTGGTTGCTTGCGTGTTCATGGTGGCAAATATCATTACGATGTTTGACCATGTCCAAAGCACCAGTCCATGTCACCGTTACCGGCGCTGCCGGCCAAATCGGTTATTCACTCCTGTTTCGTATCGCCTCTGGCGCGCTGCTTGGCCCGGATCAGCCTGTAGTACTGCGCCTCCTTGAAGTTGAGCCCGCCATGAAAGCCCTTAATGGTGTGGTCATGGAGCTCGACGATTGTGCATTCCCACTGCTCGCCGGCGTTGAAGCAACCAGCGACTTGAACCATGCATTCAAAGGCACCAGTTGGGCCATGTTGGTTGGCGCTATGCCTCGCAAGGCCGGTATGGAGCGCGGCGATCTGCTCAGCGCCAATGGCGGCATCTTCCAACCCCAAGGCCAGGCCATTGCTGCCAATGCCGCTAGTGACATTCGTGTGGTGGTCGTCGGCAATCCATGCAACACGAACTGCCTGATTGCCCGATCCAACGCCAAGGACATCCCAGCCGAGCGCTGGTTCGCCATGACCCGCTTGGATCAGAACCGTGCCAAGGCCCAGTTGGCTGCCAAGGCTGGCGTTCCTATTACCGATGTCTCACACGTCACCATTTGGGGCAACCACTCGGCCACCCAGTACCCCGATGCTCGCAATGCCACTATCGGCGGCAAGCCGGTGTTCGACGTAATTTCTGACCACGCCTGGCTCGATGGCGATTTCATTTCGACCGTGCAGAAGCGTGGTGCCGCGATCATTGAGGCCCGCGGGCTTTCATCGGCGGCATCCGCTGCCAACGCGGCAATCGATTCGGTCACCAGCATCTGGAACCCCACCGCAGCCGGCGATGTTGCCTCCCTTGCCGTGATTTCCCGTGGCGAGTACGGCATCCCCGAGGGTCTGCAGTTTGGCTTCCCCATCGTGAGTGATGGCACCACGTGGTCGGTCAAAGAAGGCCTCCCGGTCGACGATTTCGCCAAGGCCAAAATTGCCATCACTACCACCGAGCTGCAAGAAGAACTCGCCGAAGTAACCGCCCTCGGTCTGCTGTAGAAGCAAACGCTTCAGTTTTACCTGCAGCTTCGTCTGCCTACTGTCAATAACTCTTTGCGACGGCCTTGCCTAAACGGTGAGGCCGTTTGCTTCGGCAATCGAGCTAGCGTTCGTTGATTCTATGCGTGCATAGAATCACTTTTGATAGCCCATATAGCCAGTCGCAAGCGAACTACTGGCAAACTCCCGATGGGTTGCAGTAATCAAAGTTGGAGAACACAACCTCCAGAGGTTGACCGTTGGCTGGAGCGAGTCCTTGGTATTGCCACAGGTTCATCCGCACCGTTTCGCCACCAGGCATGGGAACATCAGGAGCCAAGTAACTCCAGGATGCAACAACGACCGCTCCCTGGCTAACAAGGTAATCAATTCGGCCAGGAGACCACGTGAATTCCAGCGTTGAGGGACCACCGGCTGGTTGCACAAAGCGCTGAAGGTGCCCGGGGTTTCCGTAGGGCTGCACCACAAACTGGGCGTTCGTTGGATCGGTCGCACTGCCCCATCGCGCCACCTCGATATCAATTTCTCGATTGGCGTAATCGGGAAGATCATTCCAGGTGAACAATCCAAGCACCACGTTACGGTCAAGCATGCTGAGATCCGTCGTCGCCGTCCATCGGTAGGTGCCGTATCCAAGCGATGCCGTGTTGAGGATTTCCGACGAGTACCACTTGCCTTTGTCTTTTGTGATCTGCAAATGCAAGTTGCCAGCAGCGTCGACCGTGGCATTTTTCGCCGCGTAGCGATTGGGTCCAGGTCCCACCGTCCCGATGCTCGATTTCACCATCCACGAGTGTCCGCCGAAGCTCAGTGAGTTGGCGAGTGCTGCAACCGCCAACGCGCCCGAAGAAGCTCGTGCGGTGTCCACGCTTAGTGGTTGTTTGCCTCCTCCAGACGAAGCATCTCCGTTAAGCAGTTCCCCGGGATTACCGGGATTACCGGGATCACCGGGATTACCGGGATCACCGGGATTACCGGGGTTATCGGAGTTATCTGCTGGTTCCTCCATCTTCGCCGAGGCTTCCCATGATGCGCCTGACTGAGCGGGAAACACCGCGTGTGACCCCAAGAGAAGCCCACCGAGAAGTACCCCCATAACCTTTTTGTGTCTCACGTCACTAACAATACCACTCTCCGTGAGTACTCTGCGAGTGCGCTCCCCCGGGAACTGCGAGAAGGGTAACCCTTAGTTCACCCTGAGTCCGCTTCTTCAAGCGGCGCGAATAGTTGGGGCCGGGATGTAAGACTTGATGACAAGTGTTCTGGCGTGCAGAGCACAAAGGAGTTAAGGCACATGTCGTTACTAGAAGCAGCACCTAAACGGTTGGGTGGATTCGGCCTAGAGGGTACCCGTGCAATGCGGGCAAACAAGGTGTATGACAAGTTGGCATTTCTTGTTGGCATCACCGTCGTGAGCGCAGTCGTTACGATGCCCATGATTTCACGGAGCACTTCGCTCAAAACGTTGGTCGTCCCGGCGATGCTGATCGCCCTGGGCTGTTCGTTGGCCGGTACTTTCAAGCCGCATCTGGCTCAGAAAGTTGCTCCTGTGTATGCCCTGCTCCAGGGCCTCGTACTCGGCGCGATTTCCAAATCCTATGCAACAGCAGTTGGTTCAAGCATTGTCCCAATGGCCATCGTTGCCACAGCGGCGATTTTTGTGGGATGCCTGGTGGTTTTTCGCAGTGGACTGGTCAAAGTTACGCCAAAGTTCGTTGGAATGATCAGTATCGCCAGCATTGCTCTGTTCGCTTGCTACATGGCCGCGTTGTTGGGTCTCAATATCCCCGGCATCCGTGACATTGGCGGCGGCAAGGCCATGATCTTCGGCGTTATTGGTTTAGCTATTGGTATTGGTTCGTTGTTTATCGACTTTGATCGTGTCCAAAAGATGGAAACCAACGAGCAGATGAGCAACTCCGTCGAGTGGTATCTGTCGTTCCAACTACTCATCAGCTTGGTGATGGTGTATCTCAACGTGCTGCGAATCTTGGCTTCAAGCCAAAGCCGTCGCTAACGCTCTACTGAAACTATTCGGCGCTTTCGCTAGCGCGCTCGATGTGAGAACGTCCCCGCCACCGTGCGGGGCGTTTTCATTTCTGGGTAGGGAAAGCAAAACCAACAATCCAATTGTCGAATCTCCGCTTGGTTCAAAACTCACGGGCGAACGTCTGTGTAGTCGGTGAAACCGCTGGGGGCATGTGGGCCGGAAATAAGCATTTCTAAGATCCCCATGCCGTGGGCCACTACGCCGGTTTGGAGGTCGGTGCGCTTCACGTGCGACAGGATCTGTACATGGTTGTTGGTCAGCTCAGCTTCGTTGACATCGGTGAGAACCAGTGAGTCGTGCGTTCGCTCGTTGGGGCCCACGAACATTCCATGACCCCATGTTGGATGCGTATATCCAATCCCGTGCATATAGAACGTAAGCGTGCTTTGTAACTCGAATTCGAATCCAGCCACCGGTAGTTCGAACCAGGCCCTAAAGCCGTCGGCGTGTCGAGAACCCGGCCGCCAAGTTATTTCGTAGTTGTGCTTACCGTAAACCGCTGTGCCGGGTTCTATGCCAGCGATGAGACTGGGTGAATTCGATGGTGCGTTGCTTAAGGAGACGGCAGCGTTTTCGTGCCAACGTGACCCATCGCGGTTTTCATTGACATCGAAAATCACGTTGCAATCGGGGAAGTTCATCGGCGCCCATAACCAATAGAAGGTGGGCATAGGACCATCGGGCGCCTGGTTGAGTTCTCGTGCCCCGATTGGTCGAATCCCCCACGACCGATCGCGAGTGCCCAGCCAAACGTCGGGCCGAACCTCTAAACGCCTGCCAGCAATTTCGATAGATCCCTCCCAAGTGCCGTTTTGGGTGAGCCGGGTAATGTCGAAGATCGTCAGCTGACCGGGCGCCCATCGGTAGTGCGGTTCTTCAAAATGCGGACCTCGAGCTACGAAAGTCAACTCGGCTTTGATCCCAGCCTCCGGCGCATCGACAATTACTCGGAGGCTCCGCAACGGCTCAAGGATTGAAACTGTCACCGGGCCACAGCACAGGTCCAAGCGATCGGCACCCATAAGCCGTGAACCGCGCACGTTGTGTTGCACGCCGTCGACGATCACACTGAATGCGGCGTCCACCAAATTTCGCCCTGGGTAGGTGCCAAATGCTGCAGCGAAATACACGCTTCCGGCATCGTCGCCCACGGTTGGGTAGCCGCAGAAGAAGAACCGGTCATACAGGTTGCGATCGGCGCCTGGGTCGCGAAACGGACGCGAGGTTTGGTGCAGCGGATAGTCGTCGGCAGCAGTAATCACCCTGTTGTTCTAGTGCATGTTGGCGCGCAAATAATTGCCATGTGATTTCGGTCTGAATTGCTCATTAGCGCTGGCAAGTGTGTGGAAACATAGGCCAATGAATTGCGCTCTCCTGCACTAGTGCAGGGAACTCGAAGCGAACAAGTTAACGTGAACCTAACGAAAATCGCTCCCGTTGGATGTCCACGTGTTTGTCTTTCACGTCGCTATCTTGCTCGATATTGTCGATAATGAAGACCTCATGTACGAAGACTCGAGTCAGCCCGGGCAGCCCCCGGTAGCTGTCATTGCTCCCGACGAGCGCCGACACAAGGTTAAGGGTACCGGTCTGTGGTGGGGCGAGTCATGGGGGTTTGATTTCACCACCCGAACCGCCGACGGTGAAGCCATTGGTGGGTTCACACGAATCGTGGTGTATCCCCGTCAGCAGAAATGTTGGTTTTGGGCCGGTATCGTGGGCGAGAGCCGTTCGTATGTGTTATGTCGAGATCACGATATTGCACTGCCCACAACTTCAGTCTTGGAATTGCGTGGTGGATCACTCTGGACCCATGCCATTTGCGAAACGCCGCTTGAACATTGGACCGTGGCTATGGAGGCTTATGCCCTGTCGTTCGACGATCCCTTCGAAGCTTGGCGAACCGAACAAGGTGACCGTGTTGGATTGGCTTTCGATCTGGAGTGGGAATCGCTCAAACCTGCAGAATTCACTTCATCTGTACACTTAGGCTCTACGCGCTATGACGTTCCTTGCGAAGTGAATGGCGTCCTGCAAGTTGGTAACGATGAATGGACGATTGCTGGAACGGGCTCACGTCATCACGAATGGGGCATGCTCGATTGGTCGAGCGTTGCTCCCTATCAGCGTGGTAATGGTTTGCTTACCAGAGACTCTCGTTTCATCGCCGAAGCGCCGCTACAGATCGAAACCTCTATTGAAACCTCCAACGCTTATCTTGCCGCAACAAAGAGGTTGTTGTTCACCCTCGAAGAGACCGTTGGCAATAGCCCCTCGCTGAGTTGGGTCGAGGCCGTAGCCAACTAGTTCGCCAACAATTGAGGCGTCCCTTTTAAAGCCAGCGAAACCACGAATCGACACGAGAGTACCCGGCAGACTCAACTGGGATCATGACCGCAACTGCAGTGAGATCGAACTCCACAATTGAGGGAGCCCGCAACCCGTGGCCAACCTTTGTGGTGTGTGCGGTGGCCAGTTACATAACCACGCTTGACCTATCCGTCGTCAACGTGGCCTTTACCGATATTGCGAAGAGTTTTTCAACCGTTAGCCGGGGCCAGCTCTCCTGGGTCGTGACAGGGTACGCCATCACCTTCGGCGCGTTCCTCGTGTTTGCTGGGCAGACAGCTGATCGCGTGGGTCGCAAGCGTGTGTTTCTGATTGGCGTGTCGATGTTCTTGGTGGGCTCGGTGATCTGCGCCGCTTCTAAAACGTTGGGCATCTTGATTGCTGGTCGTGTTGTTCAGGGGACTGGAGGCGCGCTGCTGCTTCCTGCCTCCACGGGTCTTCTGCTCGGCGCGTTTGGTAGTGAAAAGCGAACGCAGGTAATTTCTTGGGTCGGTGGAATCGGTGCGCTTGGCGTGGCGTCAGGCCCAACTATCGGTGCCTTTATGGTTGATCGGCTTGGGTGGCGTTCAGCATTTTGGATCAACCTTCCTGTGTGTCTGCTGGCCCTCCTGCTCGGTATCAAGATGCTTCGCGAATCCGATCGTCAAAGCGGTCCAAATCCCGATGCCATAGGGGCAGGGATGCTGGTGCTCGGAGTGGGTTCACTTGTGTTGGGGATTTCGGAGGGCAGAAGTTGGGGCTGGACGAGCGGACGTGTACTGGGATTGTTTCTCGTCAGCGCAGTGCTGCTTGTTGGGGTAGTGATCAAGTCGCGCACGCATCCTGCTCCGGCGCTACCGATCGAACTGTTCAGCGAGAAAATGTTCTCCGTCGCCAATGCCGGCAGCTTGGTGTTCGGTGCAGGTTTCTCGGCCATGGCACTCAACAACGTGCTGTTTTTGAGATCGATCTGGCAGTACAGCGTTGTTCGGGCAGGCTGGTTCTCCGTGCTCTCACCAATCACTGTTGCCATTGTGGCAAGCCTCCTCGCCGGGAAGCTCATGAAACGCTTTGGGTTTCAAACCATGATGTTTGTGGGGCCGATCCTGTTCGCGACTTCACAAGTGGGCTTAGCATTTTTGTTGAG
>JAYUVJ010000366.1:0-6041 GCA_043754155.1 Acidimicrobiia bacterium | reverse complement strand
CGCTACTTTGGCGGCAACGTCATCGACGTGTTCGCCCGCATCGCCACGCGCAAGTTCGACATTGAAGTAGAAGACACGGCCATCTCGTCGTTGGGTTTCGCATCGGGTGCTATGGGTCAAGTTGAAGTCGCCTGGACTGGCACTGGTTGGCACGAAGCATTCTGGATCTTTGGTACTGAAGGCTCGATGGAATGTGACAACCGAGTGGGTTCCAACATTCTCACCTACCGCTACCGTCGCTCCGCGGGAACTAATTGGGCCGATACCGACGTGGCTACCTACGATCTCAAAGCCTTGGTATCGCATTCTCAACATGTGGCGAATTTTTTAGCCGCCATTGATGGTTCCGGCCCGATTGTTTGTACCGGAACCGATGGTCTCGAAGCCGTCCGCCTGGTTTTGGCCTCCTACGAAAGTGCCTCAACCGGCTCCGTCGTAAGGCTGTAACGTGCCACCACAATCACTCAACTAGAAAGACGACTCACTTAGAAAGATGCGAACACAGGTTGCAATAGTTGGGGCAGGACCGGCAGGAACCCTGTTGTCCCAGCTCCTCCGTCGGGCAGGGATCGAATCGGTCATTGTTGAAAGGCAGAGTCGCCAGTATGTGCTCGACCGGATTCGCGCGGGAATCCTTGAATGGGGAACCGTAGAAATTCTGCGCGGAGCAGGCCTCTCAGCCACCATGGATGCAGCGGGAGTCGTGCACGATGGTGCTCGCGTCGCCTGGGGTGGTACCTCGATGTTTTTCGATATCGCCGGACGTACCGGGAAGCACTTCATGGCATATGGGCAAGCAGCGTTACAACGCGATTTGTACCAGGCCTGTGATGTGAGCGGCCAGGTGCTGATCGATAGCGTCGATGAAGTAACCCCGCACGACGTGACCTCCTCTTCACCATGGTTGACCTATCGCAAAGACGGTCGCGAACATCGAGTCGATGCCGATTTTGTGGTTGGTTGCGATGGATACCACGGAGTGTGTCGGTCAACTATTCCAAGTAGTCGTATTCGTACATATGAAAAGCAATATCCCTTTGGTTGGCTAGGCATCCTGTCGGAAACGCCCCCGCTGCACGATTTGGTGTACTGCAATCATCCACGCGGATTCGCTCTTGCCTCGCAACGCAACTCGATGCTGAGCCGCTACTACGTGCAGTGTCCTTTGGAGGACACCGTTGACGATTGGCCCGATGTACGATTCTGGCCCGAGCTGCTCGCCCGGTTTCCCGATGATCTTCGCGATCAAATCGTCACCGGACCGTCCATAGAAAAGTCGATTGCACCGTTGCGCAGTTTTGTAGCTGAACCGCTTCGTTACGGCAACCTTTTCCTCGCTGGCGACGCTGCCCATATTGTTCCGCCCACCGGAGCAAAGGGTCTCAATCTTGCCGTATCTGATGTGCACTACCTGTCCCGCGGATTCGTTGATCATTACCTCCACCACGATGACCGCGAACTCAATCGCTACTCCGAGATCGCTCTTAAACGGATATGGGGTGCAGTTCGGTTTTCCTGGTGGATGACCACACTGCTGCACCGCTTTCCCGAGCAGAGCGAATTCGACCAAGAAATGCAAGAAGCAGAACTCAACTACATCGCAGGCTCCGAGCACGCACAAGCGGCGTTGAGTGAGCAGTATGCAGGCTTACCATTTGAACCCTCCCTACGAACTGCCTAGTTGAACTTCACTGGGTCTACACGGTCACGGATTTCAGCCAACGTCCGGCAACCAAGTTGGTGCATCACTTCCACAAGTCCGGTTTGCAGGATCGTGGTTACATGGTCGGCCCCTCTATCGCCAATAGCCGAAAGACCAAACATGAACGCTCGTCCGACCAAGACAAAATCGGCTCCAAGGGCGAGCGCCCGGGCGACATCAAGACCACTTCGGATTCCGCCATCAAACAGCACGGCAACCCGTCCGCCAATTTGGGTAACCATTGCAGGAAGCGCGGCGAGCGAGCCTGCCGCTCCATCAAGCTGACGACCGCCATGGTTGGAAACGACAATGCCATCAACCCCTACTTCTATCGCCCGTTCGGCATCCGAGGGATCAAGCAAGCCCTTCACTAACAGCTTGCCCTTCCAGATTTTACGAACCTCAGCCAGGTATTCCCACGACAGCGTGCCACCAAGGGCCGAGCCCACAACGCCAGCGGTGCGCGCCATCGTCGCCCGATCGCTGTAAGCATCAAGGGTACGAAACCTTGGCGCACCGTGTTTCAAAATGGCCAACGACCATGCCGGGCGGACGGCAGAGCGCGCCACTAGCAACGGCGTGATTTTGGGTGGGACGGTTAGCTGCGCACGCTTCTGCCGTTCACGGGCACTGGCCGCGGGGATGTCTGCGGTCACTACCAACACGTCGTACCCAGAGTCGGCGACGCGGGCCAACAGGTCTTCGCGGATCGAGAGATCGCGCGGCGGATAGAGCTGAAACCAACCCATCCCTTTGGACATTGGTCCGTGCACTTCGGGTTTTTCTGTGGCCACGGTACTAAGCACATGGGGTACTTTGCGTTTCGCCGCCATTGTCGCTAGAGCCTTATCGGCCCCGGGCCAAATGCCACCGGTCAGGCCAACAGGGGCCACGCCAAACGGAGCCGAATACTCAACACCAAACAACGTCGTGGCAATATTTGGCTCAAACTCGCCTTGCAAGAACTTCGGCGTGAAAGTAACGGCGCGCATAGCTTCAAGGTTGCGATCCCGCGATTGATCAAGCCCTGTACCTGAATCGAGATACTCCCAGGAAAACTTTGGTATTCGCTTGGCCGCCTTGGCCTGAAGGTACGAAACGCTGGGATAGCGATTCATTAGGGCGACGTCAGATTTCCGAAGCAAACTCATGTCTCCAAGTGTTTCATGTTGATTGGGTCTCGACACGCCTACGAGGCACCTTGCAGCTTCGGACTATGCATAAGTGACATCACGTCGCAGGAGGAGACCCAATTGGTAGTGGGTTCCGCACACTAGGGCGACTCGGCTGCGGACCCGGCTACCCGCTCCACATTGGAATTTTCGGGTGATCCGGGTAGCGTTGACACGTGTTGAGTTGTATTCAACCAGCAACCGCCGAGGGGCAGCATGAACGATCTCGAAGAACAAGCCTTTCGACAGCGCATCCAAACATTCATCGCGGAGAACTCACCGGATCTGCCACACCGCGTCGGCACCAGGTCGCCTGAGGATCTGCACGAATCGACCATCCTGCGGGAGTGGAGCCGACAGATTTACGGAGCAGGTTTTGAAGGAGCGAATTGGCCGGTCGAGTTCGGCGGAAATGCTTCCTACGACGCCGTCGAAGAAATGCTAGTAACCGAGGAATTCGCGCGGGCTAAAGCCTCGATTCCCATTGGCGCTGGTTCACTCGCCGCACATGCCTTGCTGCATTTCGGAACCAAAGCCCAACAGGCCCAATACCTTCCCAAAATTCGAAGCTATGAACACGTATGGTGCCAGCTATTCAGTGAGCCTGATGCCGGTAGCGACCTTGCCTCAATGCGCACAACAGCCTCTCGTGACGGGGATCGTTTCATCGTGAGCGGCCAAAAAGTTTGGAGTACCAACGCCGCCTTCTCCGATATGGGTTACCTTCTCGCCCGTACCGATTCGACTGTTGCTAAGCACGCAGGTATTAGTGCGTTCGCGCTCGATATGACGACGCCGGGCATCACGGTTCGTCCCTTGAAGGAAATGACTGGCACCTCCGATTTCAACGAGGTGTTCTTCGACGACGTGATTCTTCCTGCCGATGCGCTCATTGGTGAGGTCAACAACGGCTGGCATATAGCGACCGACAGCTTGGCTTCAGAGCGTGCAGGCGTGGGAGCACTGGTGATTCGCCTCCGCCAAAATCTCGAAGCCCTCACTGCGTTCACTAAGGCCACGCCATGCTTTAACGGAGCTGGCATGCTGGCAGACGACCCAATAATTCGCCAACGACTTGCCGGCTTTGCCATTCGGGTCAGGATCGCCACCTGGATTTCGGAAGGGGCAATTGCTAGAAGATTGCGAGGAGAGTTTAAGGAGGCTGATGTGCCCATGATCAAGCTGGGATTTGCCAATCTCAATCAAGATCTGTCTTACTTGGGAATCGAGCTGCAAGGCATGCGCGGATTGCTTTCCAGCGACAGCCCCGATGCGCTCGATGGCGGCCATTGGCAAGACGAGTTTCTTTATGCCAAGGCCTACACAATCTCGGGCGGCAGCAACGAAATCATGCGCAACCTTCTCGGCGAACGCGCCCTCGGCCTACCCAGAGAACCCAAGCCCAAGTAGTCGTTTGCAACGCGTTGGCGTTTGCGCGCGTTGGCGTTGGGATTTCGGTCAATAAACCCGTCACTGACGGCAAATCAACCGCACTCGAAAACCAAAACGTTGCTCGTGCCGAAGCCTGAGCCGGAAGTGAAACTAAGCCCGCTTTACTGTTAGAAGCAGCCGGATTGCAACGGGGTTTCTAGGGCGTGGACGAAGGGCAGCACCTTTTCGGCGAACAGCCGCAGGCTGGCTTCGGCTTTGTCGGGAGGCATCCCACCGTAGAAGAAGTGGATCACGAGCTTGTCGAGACTGATGGCTTCCTGAATCCATTTGATCCGGCCAATTAGTTCCTCAGGCGTGCCCACCAACGATGAATTAGGGCCCTTGTTTTTCTTCATGGTGCCAACGTCGGCGGCCTTTTGTGTGGCGTAGTGCTCGTAGCCGGGCACCTTGGTGATGTTTGCGTTGTTCCAATCGAAGTAGTGATTCTGCGCCGCTTGCACCTGATTGCGTACCCACTGCTTTCCCTCCCGGGCTTCCTCGACCGTTTCGGCGCAGTACATATACAGTAACGTCGTCGGCTGGTCAGGCGCGAGACCAAGCTCGGCACGAATGGTGTTGAACTCCTTCACCCCGATCTGCATTTTCTCCACATCATCATTGGAGACAAACATCTGACCAAGGCCATGCTCCGCCGCCAACCGGGCAGAGGTCGGTGTACTGAAGGCCACTTTGATGTTCGTCGTCAGCTCACCCTTGTGACGGGCCTGGGGACGAATCGTGGTTGGCGGGATCTTGTATACCTGACCATCGAAGGAGAAACGCTCCGCACCGTCGGCTGCACGGATGGCATCTACGACATCGTAAAAGTAGGTGTGCGATTCTTCAATCGGGATTCCCAACGCACCGTATTCGTGCTGAGTAGTTCCGCGGCCAATTCCAAGATGGAGTCTGCGACCTTTGAGCAAAATGTCGAGCATCGAAAGTTCACTGGCTAAGCGAATTGGATTCCACCATGGAGCGACAACCACTGCGGTGCCTACGTCAACCCGCGAAGTACGTCCGGCCCAGTAGGCAAGCCATTGGAGGGGATTTGGTTGCATGGAATAGGCGGAGCCGTAATGCTCGGTAGCCCAAATCGAATCAAAGCCTAGGGGCTCAACCAACTCGCCGAGGCGGAGTGTGTTGTCCATGTGCACGTGATCGGGCACATCGGGCGGCCGGTCATATTCCCCCGCTAGCAACCGTGGCCAGTCGTCCTGGTTGTACCCCGTAACCATGACTCCACAATGCATCTCGCGCTCCTTGTTTAGACCGTTCCTACTGCGAAGGCCCCGAATCCCAGAGCCGACCATTTCCGCTCTTTGAGGCCAGACCAGAATGGCAAAAAAAGAAGAATAATTACCCTAGAACAACAACGGTTCGAGATCACCATCGAACCGTTCTCCCGACGAGAATCGATTCTGCAGGGAGAAAACTGAGAGACTTATTCCACAAGGTAAGACCTGAACTTCGTGGGAGGAAATGTTGGTACCCAAGTTCCTCACGCAGCACTCCGTACCTATGTGATGGGCGATCGGGGTTCGGATCAGTCAGAACTACCCACAAAAAATGAAAGTGCTTCTCCCTTCGGCGACTTCGGTGAGTATGTCGCAGAGCAGTCGAAGTTCGCCGTTCACGGATTGAGCATGTTCGATTGAGACCGCACGGGACTCCATGGAACCCGGTCAAAGGCTGACTCTTGGCTGAGTAGTGCGGACCTTCTCCAGAGCTTCATA
>JAYUVJ010000365.1:0-2392 GCA_043754155.1 Acidimicrobiia bacterium | reverse complement strand
GACGCCGTGAGATTGGGGAACAGTTACGGCCAGAACCTTCTTTGTATGCGCCGACCCGTGGACTACCTTGCGCCAACAGTGATGCCGTCGGAATTCATCACCGGTTCGTTCGGTATCTACGACCCCTCACGCCAGCCTGGCCGGGTGGTCGACGAAGCCGTTCGAAGTTTCCGTCGTAAACTCGGAAGTGCCCAAGCCGGGCAGTTGTATCTAGTCCCCTGGATCCAGGACTACTCCAAGGGCCGAACATATGGGCCTGAGCAGATCCGTGCACAAATTGCTGCGCTCGACAAGTTGGGCCAACAAAGCTTTTTGATGTGGGACCCCAGAGCGACCTATACGGCCGCAGCCTTTCCTGCTGATCTGGCCAAAGCTAGCGGTGGCTCTAGTTTGACCACGCCGACCATTGGTGGCACGAAGCCAATAGCTGTGGATGAGAGCTCCTCAAGCAGTTCCTTAGACAGTCCATCAAGCCCATCAAGCCCATCAAGCCCACCAAGCCCACCAAGCCCACCAAGCCCGTCGAGCGGGTCTCGAGTCGCCGCTCTTCCGTCGATAATTGCGAGCACGATCGAATCAAGCCTTTTGCCCTGAGCAAGCCTTCACCGCTATGTCATTGTTCTATTTGGTGGAGCAGCTTTGTGAGCAGATCCGCGGTTGCTTGAGGTTGCTCGAGGTGGCACGCATGCCCGGCATCGTCGATCGCTAGGAACGACGCATTGGATCCGATGCACACACTCATTGCTTTGCCAATTGAGGTGAATTTCTCATCGCGATCACCTGTTGCCACGATTGTAGGTGCGCATATCGTATCAAGCGAGTTCCAAAGTGAAGCTTGGGACCCGGTGCCGCTAAGCCGCAAACTCGAAGCCAAACCCTCGACGGTGTTTTGTTGACGAAGCCGCAAATCGTGGGGGTCGTGAGGAAGCGTGGCAAAAAGGGGACTGCTTAGCCAACGCTCCAAGAACGCTGGCACGTTCGTTGCTTCGAGGTCTCGGGCAAGGATCTCGTCGTCCTCGCGGCGTTGGCTGCGCTCACTTTCCGTTTCTAACCCCGGCGTTGCGCCGAACAACAAGAGGCCTCGCACCAGCTGTGGATATCGCAACGCCACGTGTAGCGCAACTCGTCCACCCATTGAATAGCCGACATAGACCGCAGGTCCGTAGGAATTAGCCAGCACCTCAGCCGTTGCGTTGAGGTCGATTACGGCTGCGGCGCTGTAGCCGTGACCGGGAAGATCGGGGAGGACTGCTTCGAAGTTGTGCTCCGTGCAAGCCTGAAGAACGGTATTCCATGATGCTCCCGCTTGGGTAAAGCCATGAAGCAGTACTACGCGGGTTCCGTGACCTCGTACTTCAGTCCAAAGCCGAGGATTCGAGGCGTTGGCGTGCACTGAAGAAATGGTCGTGGTCACTAGATTTTTGTGCGGATGGGTCGCGGTTGGGGTCCCAGGCACGCCATCATCGTGTCATGACTCTTCTGCATCTGTCTACGACCACGACCCAGCCTTCCCCTGATATCGCCACCGTCGGTTCGCAATCGCTCAGTTCCGTGACTTCTCCGGCGGATGTCCAGGCGACGTTTTGCGCTACCTTGCTAGACGAGTGGGTGCGAGCAGGGATAACCCGTGCCGTGGTGTCACCAGGCTCACGTTCAACTCCCATGGCCCTCGCAATTGCCGCTGACCAACGTATTGAAATGCATGTGGTGGTTGATGAGCGTTCCGCTTCATTCTTTGCTTTGGGTATGGCGAAAGCCTCGGAGACCGCAGTAATCCTTCTGTGCACCAGCGGAACTGCGGCGGTTGAGTATCACTCAGCGGTGGTAGAAGCTGATCTTGACCACGTTGGGTTGATTGTTTGCACCGCCGATCGCCCAAAGGAATTGCACGGCATCGGCGCACCACAGACGGTCGATCAACAACATCTTTACGGTCGAAGCGTCCGCATGTTCCTGGATCTCCCTGTAGCTGAATTCTTGGTGGCGGACACTTGGCGTTCGACGGCAGCGCGTATTGCTTTGGCGGCCAAGGGTGGGCCGTTTGGTGCCGGGCCGGTGCAGGTAAATTTTGGTTTCCGGGAACCGCTTGTGGGCGAAGCGTACGCTCTTCCTCCGGGACGAACCAATGGCGCCCCTTGGCACTTGAGCGCAGGTGTTGCGTCGGCACTTGGCCCAAAAGAGCTAAATCTTGTGGCCGATCGGTTGCGAGAAAAGCGCGGCGTTATCGTCGCTGGCGCTTCTTGCGGGAATGCGGAATCGGTCCATGCTTTGGCCTCTGTGCTTGGTTGGCCGGTGCTGGCCGACGCTCGCTCTGGAGCTCGTGCTGTCGTGCATCATGTGGTTCCTATCGGAGGTCGGACACTCGTTGCCAATGCTGATGCAATTTTGCGTA
>JAYUVJ010000364.1:0-12102 GCA_043754155.1 Acidimicrobiia bacterium | reverse complement strand
ATCATCGAGGCCCAAACGCAAGGTTTTTACGTTTGCGGCTGGCACTCGATGCCCTTGGAGCGAGCAAATCCAGAGCTCTTCGTTCCAACGTTTCGGATTAAATCTCACCAGCAAATCGTCTCACGCTGAAGCGAGGGTTCTTAGTTCAACCCTTGCCTGCCTGCCGTTAATGGATCCAAACTGGCGTGCCATTGGGTATTTGTGATGGCAGCCAGCGGGCGTCACCCATGGTTATACGAACACAACCGTGCGAAGCCGGATATCCCGGAACCGAAGGGGAACCGTGGATGGCGAAGCCACCGGCGAAGTACAACGGGCTAAAGAGGCGACCAAGACGGCTGGTCCGCCAACCAGAAATGCGATGACCAATACGGAAGCGTCCCTGCGGAGTGATGGCAACCCCACAGCTACCCTTTTCGCAGTAGCGCTTGCCCGAACCAGTAGAAACACGAAGGGTGCGGTACAGCTGCCCGCCCTTTCTGACGTACATGCGTTGCCGGGCAATGCTCACTTCAATCGAAACCGGACCGCTGGCCTGGGAATTGCTTCGTGAGCCCAAAGTGGTGGGAACGGGGGTTTTGGAGGCGGGCTTTGCGGTGGCTTTAGGTGTCGTTGGTTTAGCGTTTGCTGCTGGAGGAGCCTCTGTGGCAACGGGCGCAGTTGGTGCAGCCGTGGTCACTGATGCGGCGGTGGTGGCTGGCACGGTAGTTGCCTGCGGCGTTGTTGTTACGGACGTTGTTGTTACCGGCGCTGCAGTGGCCGGGGAGGTTGCCGGAACGGTTGTAGCTGGGGCGCTAGCTGGAATCGAGGGGAACACCAACGTAGGAGCAGGAGTTTCTTGCGCATTCGAGGTGACTGGGGTAACTGCGAGTACCGAAGCACTAACGACCAACACTCCCAACAAGGATTTACGTATACGTACGGATTTTCTCTGCGCCGGCCGGGGGAAAGTTTTCACGCCTAGATAGTACGCGCACGCACGACCAGATAACCAACATCTCAACCCTAGAGAAGCGACTTTTTTTGAGATGTGACATGTGGTTCCTCATGGGTATTCGCGAATTGGTGCACTATGGGATTGATGATCTCCGTCGAACGTTTCGACGATCCGCGGATTGCGCAGTTCCGCAACGTAAAGGATGCCGCTTCGCGCAGTAGGGGCGTATTCTTGGCTGAGAGCGAGTTGGTGATTGCTCGAGTATTCGATTCGGGTTGTTTCATCGAGTCAATCCTTGTCTCGTCAAGCCGCTTCTCGCGTTTGGCCTTGCGGATCGAAATGGCACAAGCAGCCCAGATCAAACGTTGTGGAATAGAAGCCCGATTTCCAGTATTCGTCTGCGAACAAGTGACCCTTGAGGCCGTCGTGGGCTTTCCAATGCATCGCGGTTGTTTGGCTATCTGTCGCCGGCCAGAGCTCCCCCCGATCGAAAAGCTGCTTCAGGATGCGCAAACCGTGGTGGTGCTCGACGATGTGGTTGATCCCGACAACATTGGCTCAGTGTTTCGCCATGTTGCGGGATTTGGAGCCGATGCAGTGGTTTTGAGCGCCCATGCTGGGGATCCCTTGTACCGAAAATCCGTGCGAGCTTCAATGGGTTGGGTACTCGAAGTTCCCTATACGCGCTTATCAACACGCGAAAACCTTTTGCCTTCTCTCCACGACTTGGGTTACCTAACCGTTGCCCTCACACCCCGTCGGGATGTGCCCACATTACGGTCGGTGGTGGATGCGCTACGCCCAACAGACCGTGTGGCCTTGCTTCTAGGAGCGGAAGCCCCGGGGCTTCCGGATGAAACCATCACCAACGCTAGCTACCAAGCGCGCATTCCTATTACGGAACACGTGGATTCACTTAACGTGGCCACCGCCGGCGCTTTGGCATTGTACGAACTCATTACTGCCCACCCGATTCGGATCGTTACTCGCATTGCCCCAACGGAATTCACCACCTTCGTTCAGTCCAGCTGACAACTCGGCCTCAGACACACAAGGTGGAAGTGGCTGCAAAACGGTCCACGGGAGTTTCAAGCGTCGACCACGAGCGTCAAAAATATTTCTGCGTAAAGCTGGCGCAACAGTGTCGCTGCGTTTGCGGGAACAGGGAAGTTTTGGAGCTTTGGTGTTAGGCCTGTAGTGGCCGCTACGGTGTCGGTCGTGCTGATTACTACCGACACTGTTTCTGTTGACGCCTTCGCCGCTGGAACCGGGTGGGTGGCCAAACCCGAGGGGTTATGCAAGGGCGAAATGTGTGTGCCTGCGCCTGGCTCACTAACCACTGATGGTTTAGTTGATGTCAACGTTGCTGCAGCCAAGCTTTCTATGCCTTTCGTCATGGATGAGGCAACCGGCGTTCGTGCTTTGGGCCGTTCCACCATGAGTACAAAAGCTCTCGACACCGTGGTCCTGCCCGACATCACGTTGGAAACCCGTGACGGCAATCCATTCAATCTCGGCGCCATGCACGGAAGACAAACACTGTTGGTGGCGTGGGCTTCGTGGTGAGGCTGTCGAACCAGCTTGCCCGTGTGGCAGGCCATGCATGCAGAACTCTCGCCTCTCGGTACCGACGTAGTCACCATCGCTCTCGATAGTGATCCCGAGTTGGCCTATCCATGGATGGATGCCGCAGCTTCCACCCATGTGGCCCTGATTGACCGCGGTCACGTAACGGGTTCGCTGTTGGGATTCGTAAACGTGCCGCTAGCTATTTGGGTGGATGCTAACGGCAACATTGTTCGCCCGGCGGAAGCCGCCAACGTGACCCCGAACTCGTTGAAAGGTAAGCCGCTACCCGAAGGCCTGCCCCCTCGGATTAATGGCCGTCTCGAACTGGTACAACAGTTCCCTGATACTTCTGAAGACTATTTGGCCGCCATTCGCGATTGGGCCGCAAAGGGTTCCACCAGTGCCTATGCCCTTTCTGCCGACGAAGTACTGGCCCGAAGTCAACCCGTTTCTGCCAATGCTGCTCGTGCTGGTGCGTGTTTCGAGTTGGGTCAGCATTTGTTAACCATCGGCGGGCTTGATGCTGCGCAACAGTGGTGGCGCGAAGCCCACAAGCTTGATCCCACCAACTGGGCTTATCGTCGCCAAGCGTGGTCACTGTCCTCCACCGTTGTTGGCCAACCGACCGATCTCATCCAGGAACCTACCGATCGTTTCGAAGGTAACTGGCTCGACGATCTCCTTGCCGTTGGCCCAGAGTCGTACTACGCGCCGTTCAGCGGGGTCTAAGCGCTAGTTCCCAACCGGTGCCCCACGATGGGAACTGCGCTCGATGTAATAATATTCGGCACCACTCCCGATCGCCGAGGTCGACCGACACGCACCGTTGAAGTTGGCCCAGTCCGGTTGGCAGTAGCGAGTTGGCAGTAGCGAGTTGGCAGTGCGAGTTGACAGTAGCGAGTTGGCAGTGCGAGTTGGCAGCGTCAGTTTGATAGCGCCCCGTTGGCATTGGTTTGCGCCGCCCGATGTGCGCTGCTCGAATTCGGAACCGTTGGTTCGGTCGGGTTTGCGTTTGACGGTGGGAACGTGAGACGGTCCAAGCATGCTCAATCCCGCTAAACCCCAAGACGCCACATCGAATCCCCAAGAAGCGGCAGTCTTGACTGAACGGATTGGTGATGTGGCCGTTATCCGGTTGAATCGCCCCGATGCCCGCAATGCCGTGAATGTGGCGCTGGCGCGGGGAATTGTGGATGCCATCGCGACCTGTGCCGATGCCAAAGCCATTGTGTTGACGGGAAATGGCTCGGCGTTTTGTGCGGGGCTCGATCTCCGTAATCTGGGCACCGACAAATTGATGGATCTCCCTTTGTTTCTTAATGCTGTGCGTGACTCCAAAGTTCCAGTCATCGCTGCTGTCAACGGCGCGGCGGTCACGGGTGGATTTGAATTGGCGTTGGCTGCAGATTTCATGATCGGCTCGCCCCGCGCTCGCTTCGCCGACACGCACCTTCGAGTTCGGGTGTACCCCGGGCCGGTGCTGGTGGACCTTCCCCGTCGAGTGGGTATCGCTCGGGCCAAAGAAATGACCATGACGGGAAACTTCGTCGACGCAGATACGGCCATGCGTATTGGGTTACTGAATCATTTGGTAAGCGAAGTGGAGCTACTACCAACGGCTTTAGCATTGGCGGCGGCTATTGCCGAACAGATGCCGGAAATGGTGGCCCATGTTCGCCAAGACTGGGAAGCAACCTCTTACCTCCCCTTTCGCGAAGCCCACAAATCGCACTCCCGTTTTGCTGCCGACAATGGTTATGGCGGGGCAACGAGCGAAACCTTGATAGCAAACCGCCAGGCCGTAATGAGAAGGGCCAAGACTCAGCCAGGTTCATAGTGCAGCCGCTGTCACCTAATCAGCCGCAGTGTTAAGCGCGCGTACGACTTCAAGGGTTTCGGGAAACGTCATGGAGCCGTACCACTTAGGGGTTACCGTTCCCGAGGGATAAGAGGAATAAACTGCGACCGTGGGCCCGTGGTCGCAAGCACCCAGGCAACCCGACGAGGTCATCCGCACCGAGCCACCGTTACGATAGTAGGCCAGGCGTTCTTCTTCCATGGCTTGCCATAACGCACGATGCAATTCTTGGCTTCCTCGCACAGCGCAGCGTCCATCGATACAAACCAGTACATGCGCACTGGTGGCGGGAACGGAGGGCTCATGCATGGCCCGCCGACCCTACTCGGAGAAGCGAACCTACACCGCTTAGCTCAGGCATCGAGCAAGTTCAGCGGCAACATGGGGATGCGAAGCCAGCACGTACACAGCCAACTCGGCCAACTGATTTACCGCACCCAAGCAATCACCGGTTATGCCGCCCAGCCACCGTTTGAAGAACACACTGCTAAGCGCGCAGAGAAGAATCAGACCAACCAGTAGCCCGCCGCCAACACCGAAGCCAAAGAGCAGCAAAGCAAGAGGCGCTGAGGGGAGAAGTGTGGCAATGCCAAGCCGAGTGTTAGAAACCATGCCCGCATAGGGTTTCGCTAACGACTCAGGATCTTCCACGTAAGCGGTCAACCGGATCATCACGACCGAGGTCCACCGGGCCAACACATGCGCGACCACCACAACCGCAGCCATTGATTTCCAAGGCCCCACTGCGGCGAGGGCCAAGACTTTCGCCACTAACAGCAGCGCTACGCCGGAAGCTCCGAAGGAACCCACGAGAGAGTCGCGCATGATTTCGCGTCGGCGTTGTTGGGTCATTCCGCCAAACGCATCGCACACGTCGGCAAAGGCGTCCTCGTGAAAGCCCCCGGTTACCATGGCTGTTGAAGCGATGGCGAACACGGCTGCGACCATGCCAACATGCCCGATTACTCCACCGAACAAGGCAACAACGGCCGCAGAAATCCCGCCGACTACTACACCAACCGCGGGGAAGTAGACCGTTGAGCGAGCAAGGTCGTCGGGCGAATACGCCGTCCACGAAGGGCAACCCAAACGGGTCAGAAGTTGTTGGGCCGCGAAGTAGCGGGACAGTCCTCGGCGCAGCGCAAACATCGTTGTGTAGTTGACCACACCGGCGGTGCAAGAAAATGCCAAACCGACGATGTTGAGCCAGCCCCAAGCAGTAGTGCAATGGCGTTGAGCGCAGGCAAGGCATAGGGTCGGATCCGTTAGCGAGGTGTCGCATTGGACTTCTTCGCCATTGAGGAAATTTTGAACCAAGAGCACAACCCATCCCGCATGAACGCCACCGACCTGGCCCCCGAGCCAACAGCCCCAAATGCTTCCGATGCTTGGCGTGGGTGGAGTGTGGTCGCTGGTTTGTGCGTGATGTTGATGGTCACTACCGGCTTTGGTTTCTACGGCCTGGGCCTGTACATCTCTACGCTCAACAAACAATTGGGCTTTTCCATCTCGGCTATGTCGGGGGCCACTGCGCTGTTTTTCGTGGTGGCCGGGCTCACTGGGGTTGGTGTCGCGCGCCTGCTCCGGACGGTAGATCCGAGGCCCATTGTGGTGGCAGGAGCGCTGATCGCTGGCGGGGCATTGTTTTTTCTGGGCCGAGTCACGCAGCTGTGGCAGGTCTACGCTGTGTATCTGATCTTCGGCATGGGATACGCCTGCAACGGGCTCGTCATCTCCACCACGTTGGTCGCTCGCTGGTTCGAAAAGCAGAGGGCAGTGGCCCTTTCTATCGCGTCAACCGGTTTGTCCCTGGGTGGCGTGGTGCTCACTCCCCTGGCACGTCGCTGGTTGGCTGATCTTGATCTCCCCGTTGCCACAAGCCGAATTGGGTTGGTGTACGTGGTGGGTTCGGTGCCGGCCACGTTATTGCTTCTGCGCCCGTGGCCTGGACGTTATGGGCTCGGCGTTGATGGACAACCGGCCATGGTGTTGGCCGTTGGTGAAACCGAACCTATTCGCTCCGGACTCACCTTTGAAGCGGCTATCAAGCGACGAGAATTTTGGGCGTTGACGTTGTCCTTCGTTTTGTGCCTTTCCGCTCAAGTAGGTGGCATTGCCCAATTGTTTAAGCTTTCGCAGGAACGCATTGGCAACGACGCTCTGGCTGGGCGAGCGGTTTCGCTGCTGGCTTTGTGTAGCGTCATCGGCCGCCTTCTGGGGAGCGTGGCCCTTCCCAGGATTGGTAACCGAACTTTTGCACTTGGCACCTTGGTCTTCCAGTCGCTCGGGATTACTTTGCTGGCGTTCGCTCATGGAAGCATGGCGGTTTATGGTTCGGTAGTCCTCTTTGGGTTCATGTTGGGCAACGTGTTGTTGCTGCACCCGTTGCTTTTAGCTTCAGCCTTTGGCGTCCGTGACTATGCCCGGGTCTATGGCCGCAGCCAACTGTTCACTATGTCTGGTGTAGCCGCCGGACCATTTGTGTACGGATGGCTGCACGATTTTGGTGGCGGCTACCGCACCTCGTACCTTGTGGGTGCAGCCATCTCGTTTGTGGGCACCATGATTTACGTCAAAGGTGGAGGAACCGGTCACGCACTCATGGAGGAGCCACTTCCTAGTTGATTCCTGCCGTTCGCCATGAGGAGTCCTCGATCCGGCTTGCCGGTCGGAAAGGACTCACTGGCGGGACTCGAAGCGGAGCGGAGATGGGGCCTGCCAGCATGAGATGTCGCTGACGGTCCGCCAGAAATCTGTGCTCGACTAGGTGGGTGTCTGATGAAGCTCTTGCCCCGGATGGTGTTCCAACCGAATCGCCCATTCCCGATGGTTTGCGGGTTGCAAAATCTCTTTTGCTGGTGAACACTGGCGACGGGAAGGGAAAGTCAACGGCAGCATTCGGGACGATGCTGCGCGCGGTCGCTCAAGGTTGGCCGGTAGCGGTTGTGCAGTTCTTGAAGTCAGGCGACTGGAAAGTAGGCGAAGAAAAGATCGGCCGTGAGCTTGGGGTTGATTGGTGGGCCTTGGGTGATGGATTTACATGGGATTCAGAAAACCTCGACGAATCGACGGCCATTGCGCAAGAAGCATGGCAGGCGGCCATGGAGCACATCAATTCCAATGAGTACCGGTTGGTGATTCTCGATGAGGTTACCTACCCGATGAACTGGGGTTGGATCGATTCCGCCGAAGTAGTAAGCACACTGGTTAACCGTCCAGAAAAAGTAAGCGTCATTTGCACCGGACGCAACGCTTCGGCTGAGTTAATAGCCGCGGCCGATACGGTCACGGAAATGCGAAAAGTTACGCACGCGTATGATCAAGGCATCCGGGCCAAAAAGGGTATCGACTACTAAGGCTGAGCAATGGGTCCCTCTCATGACGAGATAGCTGCGTTTCGACCCCCGCTTTTCCCAATTCTGTGGCAGGCCTAACCCCAAATCGATTCTCGAAGCAGGCCGCTCCGCGTGCGAAGGTCCGTCTACGTTTGGTGCCCACCCGACGATCCTCTGAGCCAGTGTGGTCGCCAAGCGGGAACCGTCGGCGGGCCCGCGCCTAGCTCTGCGACGCGCTTAGGTGAGGGTGATGGTGCCTGCGGGGTTGGACTCGGTAACCGGCTGCACTTCACCAATGGTCCACGCTGGAACATCGACCGAAGCGAGCTCGGCCAACACGTCGGCATAACGATCGGGTGGCACACACAGCACCAGGCCACCGGAGGTTTGTGGATCAACCAACAGGTTTGCTTCGGCTTCCCACAACGGACGGTTCCTTACAAACGGGTTCACAAATTCAGCATTACGACCGGTACCGCCAGGCACCACACCATCGGCCAGTAGCTCGCGTACGCCAGTGATGATGGGCAAAGAGGCCACGTCAATGGAGATACACGCCCCACTACCCAATGCCATTTTGTGAAGGTGCCCCACCAAACCAAATCCAGTGATGTCGGTTGCTGCGCGCAGTCCTGCTGCAACGGCCACCACGCTGCCTCGGTCATTCAAGGTAGTCATTGCTTCGACCGCTGCCAGATAGGAAGTATGGAGAACACCGCCAACGGAGACCGCTGCTGCGGGCATTCGTTTCAAGGCCGTAGCGATAACACCGGTACCGAGCGGTTTGGTGAGTACCAGAATGTCACCGGGTTGAGCGGCATCGTTGGTGAGAATGCGAGCGGGATGCACTTCGCCAACCACGCTCATGCCATACATCGGTTCGGCACTATCTATGGTATGTCCACCTATGACCATCCAACCGCCCCGTTCTGCCACGGCACCGGCTCCGGCCAAAACGTCACCGAGAAGGTCAAGGGGAAGAACGTCACGAGGCCATGCAGCAACGTTGAGGGCAAAGAGCGGTTTTCCACCCATGGCGTAGACGTCGCTGGCAGAGTTCGCCGCAGCAATGGCACCCCATGTGGCAGCATCGTCAACAATTGGGGTGAAGAAGTCAACGGTGGCCACCATCGCCCGCTCCGCTGAAACGCGCCAAACCGCGGCATCGTCACCACTGGACGTGCCGACCAAAAGATCGGGATGGTTAGGCGTAGGCAAACGGCGCAACACGTGCGCCAACTCGGTTGGTCCGAGCTTGCAAGCTCAACCAGCGCCGTGGCTGTATGCGCTCAGTCGTAGTTCAGTCATAGATTCAGGAGATAGTCGGGCAGCGTTCGGGATGGGTCAGCAGGTCAAAGTAGCGTCATGCACGGTTCTATCAAAACGAACCGGCCCAAAGAGTCTGCCAGTCGGCGCACCGAACCCCGAACCGCAGGTAAAGAAAGAGCTGATTTTCTCGTAAGCGGCCACCGGTCAAGTCGGTGCGTTTTGTCAGCTGTTTATCCGCTCGAAAAGTAACTATCTCGACCTAGCAGCTACATCACAGGCATTCAGGATCCGTGCCACGTAATGCTCAACTTTGTACCTGTCCAACGCATTGGCCCGTCCAGCGTCGGCCATCCTGGTGCGCCGTTCCGGATCAGCCAAAAGCCCAGCAATCGCGGTTCGTAGTTCTTCCACGTTGTGAGAGGGAACGTAGACACCGTTTACTCCATCGGTGATGAAATCGCTTCGCCCGGCAATATCGGTAGTGATTATGGCCTTACCCATGGCCATACCTTCGAGGATTACCGTTTGCCCAGAAGCAAACTGCCCCTCAACTAAAGGGACCACCATGAGCGTAGAACGGGCATAGAGCTCACGTAGATTGCGGTAATTTCCAAACGATCGCATCTCGAAGCGTTCGCCAGACATCTCCTCTGGCAACTTGCCCAGCGAGTGCCGCCAAGCCGTGTCGGCAGCAATCGTGACGTGCACATCAAGCCCCGCACAGGCTTCGAGAAGGGTGTTGTAGTCACGATTGATAGCGCCTGCGCTCACGATGAGTGCCGGCTCAGAAGTAGCTACCGGTTGGAAAAATTCACAATCGACGCGGCTACCAATCACATGCAAACGGGTTGTATCTACACCTAGGGCTTTGAGAATCGCGGCAGAGGTTTCCGATAGGCATAACAGTTGATTGATACGCGCACGAAAGAATTTGCGCTTCAGAAATACTTGGCGCTTTTTACTCGAAACGTTATGTATGAGTATGACCACGGGCACCTTGGGGCAGATCACACACAATAAGGCTACGAGGTACAAACCAGGAAACTCTTCAGTGCAGTACACCACGGAGGGCTTCTTGCGGCTCCTCAGAAGAGAAACTGCAACCTTGACGGCGAAAAGAATTTGCCAAACGGTGCTTCCGGATTTCTCGGGCTTCCATTCGTTCATGGAATGCACGACACCAAAATGGTCCCTCAAAAAGGTCTCTTCGCCACGAGGACGTTCCCCGCGTAAAGACTCGTCAAGGGAAATGCGTGTCTCACCCACGGTAACTAGGACCCTGGTTTTGTCTGCTCCGTGCAGTACCGGTGCTTCGGTTTTTGTGAGATTCATTTCGTAGGGTTCAGTTCCTCAAGTTGTTTGACGTTTCACACGTTCGAGTTTCGTGGCAGCGATCGAACATCACGGTGAGCTTCGTCCCGGCAGAAACGATTTGATCATGGCGGCGTCGACCACTTGCAGGAGAAACCCGTTTGCGAGCAGCAACACGCCCTCGATAACGATACGCAAAAGGCCTGGCACTCCTGCTTGTCGAAGCACAAATTCGATGAGTACCACCGGCAAAAGACACGCCAGGGTACGAGCTAAGGAAACGGCGATCTCTCGGTTCCAAAGATGTCGCCCGAGACAATTGAGCAGTACCAAGGTTCCTAAACCTTCCGCCATCAACATTGACCATGCGGCAACGATGCCTGCCCCACCTTTCCCAAAGTGCGAAACGCCCCAACGAGCAGTAGCGAAAACCAAAATCCCATCGAGAATTGCCACGCCGATGCCCACCCGGACGATGATCCACATTCGCCCCTGAGCTTGCAAAAGAGTGCTACCCAGGCTTGCCAGGTAGGTAACGGGAATCATGATGGAGATAACCCGGAGACTGTCAACTGTAGGTAGGTACTTCCGTTCAGCGAGGCTCACGATGGTGTCGGCGTGAAGAAACACCATGAGCGCCATAGGGCTACTGAGAATCATGGCCGCTTCAATAGATTTGCGGGCAACTCCTTCAAACATGGCTTGTGATTGGGTTGCGGCCCGTGAGGCGAGAGGGAGCACCACCCAGGGGAGCACTGTTCCCACCACGTAGGCGATCATGACTAGTTGTTGACCGAACCGGTAGAATCCCACTTCATCGTCGCTTACCAAGAAGCCCAAAAGCGTGACGTCGAGGAACATAGTGAAACTGGTGATCAGCACTGTAGAAATGAATGGGAGGCTGCGCTTAAGCACAGGCCGAATTTCTTGGTCGCTGATCCTCGACCAAACCCCAAGCTCGGCACCGGTGCGCTTTGCCAGATAGACGAGCTTTACCGACTCTCCCACTAACAAACCAATGGGTAAGGAGATCCCGCCCCGGTTAGCCGCGATGAGTCCGAGCAGGGTGACGGCCCCGAAGAGTTTCGAAACGAGGTTCTGGGTGGCTACTCCCTTCACCCGACCCACAGCGTGAAGGCAGGCCGCGAGCATTTCGTTGGTCTGCATTACGAATTTGGCCATCGCAAACACCAAGAAAATGGCTACAACCTTTGCCGGTTTGCCAAACACTGGAAGTAACACGGCAACAAGGATCGCTACTGGGATGGAGAGGGCCGCCCGAACGAAGATCGCTCCGGGCACGAATTCTTTGGCGTGGCTTGGTCGAATAGAAACTTCCCTGCGCACGTAGGTATCGAATCCCAGGGAAAGTAGGCCGAGGCATATTGCGGAGATACCTTCGGCGGTCCCCACCCGGCCGGTTTCGGTTGGGCCGAGGACCTTTGATGCAAAAATTTGCAATACGAAGCCAATCGCTGCAGTGATGAGCAGTGAACTTCCGAGCGACGAAGCTGTTTGGATCGCGGAACTGGAGCCCCAGGTATGCGCCTCCAGCGGCGTAAACCCTGAAACGGAAGGGTCGCTGGGCTCATCCTCGCTCAGGTGAGACTTTGGCCTGTCGTTCTGCGCATCAACGGGCAACGAACCGTTGGGCGCCAATGCAATTGAGCAATCGCCTCCGACATAGCATGTCAGCGGAGCATCCAAAAAGGGGGACGAAACCGCGTGTTCTACGGGACGAAATCCTGCAAATGGCACTCTTTCCCTAGCTGCAGGTGCGATGACATCTGGGTCGCGAAGTCGCTTCTTTAACAACGCGGTTC
>JAYUVJ010000363.1:0-2409 GCA_043754155.1 Acidimicrobiia bacterium | reverse complement strand
CCCGGCCCCTCATCCAGTCCGCTGGAAGATGTCGGCTCCCGTCATCCCGCAACTGTCCGTACCCATTTTTCCGTCCGTCGTTCCCGAACTCCGCTTTCGTCTCTGAGGTTTGTTGTGCCGCTCTCCGAAGAAGAACAGCGTGCGCTTGCCGAAATCGAGCGCACCTTTTATGAAGACGATCCAACGTTTGTTCGTGCTGTCCGTGGGGCGGGTGCTACAGCATTCGGTCAGCCGGTCGTCGACATACCAGCGAAAGGCTTGCGTCCGAGTCCGGCGCCGTTGGTTGTAGCCGCTCGGCCTTTGGCGCCCTTTGTTGCCTTGGCCGTAGTTGGAGCCGGGCTAATGACCTTTGGCGACTCTGTGCATGTGGTGCTCGGTTTCTTCGGTGTCTGCATCCTCTTTGCTGGACTTCTGCTTACTGCGTTCGAGCTGAAGCGCCGAGTGCAGTCGGCCATCGCTGAAGGTGGTGTCCCTTTATCGGTTCGTTTAGCTGCCCGGGTCGATGCCCAAAGGGCAATGCGAGAGCGTCAGGCTGAGCAAATCCGTCAAGCCCAGATGCGAAGAAGCCGCCAGCAACCGCCACCTTCGGACAACGTGGATCCGCAGTAGGGAACTATTTTCCCGGTTGGTTTAGGAAACGTTAATTGTGCCTGCTGTTGGTTGTGCTTGCGTTGGTTGAGAAAGCCCGCAGCTCTGCATCAATCGCCTCGGCTAGCTCAACAGCGGCGGTCGCATCGGCCTCGTTCACCGTCAATGGTGTTCCGTAACGGGCGCGTTGGGTGAGTAGCGCCAAATCAGTAATTTGTGGGGCAACGCTTCGTGCCCGAATGGCAAAGGCGATCTCGGTCTCTTGGGTGGTGCGGGGCGATACGGTCTTGGCCATCCGATGCTCTACCCGGTCCCACAACGCATCGATCTGCAAGGCAGGTTGTTGACTACGCAGTGATCGTCGGGTTCTATCCGTCACGATTACCGTTGCGTCTTGACGTCGACGTAACCACCACAAACCACTGCCAGCAACTACCAAAATCCCAAGAAGGGCCAACAGCCAACGTTGCCAACCAGAGTCACCTTTTGCGTCGGTGGATGGGGCGTTGGGCGGGGTAGCTAATTCTGGAATCGTGGGAACAGCATCGGTTTGCGGTGCAATCGTTGTCGAGGTTGTTGTGCTGGCCACTGTGTTGTCAGGTGTTTGCGAACCATCGAGCCCGTTGAGACCATCGATGCCGGTAATGGCCTCATTATCGGGGTTACCACGGCCTGGGGTTGGTTCAAAGGCCACCCAACGATTGTCGGACAGCCGTACCTCAGGCCAAGCGTGAGCATTTTTGCCGGTAACAGAAAAGTAGCCGTCTTCGGTTAATTTCCCCGGGGTGTACCCCAACGCTAAGCGCGCAGGGATTCCAATAGAACGAGCCAGCACGGTAAAAGCACCGGCAAATTGCACGCAGTAGCCAGTCTTGGATTCAAATAGGAAGTCATCGAGTGGGCTAGCCACCGTGTTTTCTGGTACCTCGAGCGAATAGGAGTAATTTGCGCGCAGGTAATCCTGAAGAGCTTTTGCTTTAGCCACGGTTGAGGTTTGCGAAACGGTTATCCGTGTGGCCAAAGCCTTCACGCGCTCTGGTAGCGCAGGTAACTGCAGTTCTGGATCTCCGGGATCGACGATTACTACGGCGTTGGCGATCTCCTCGGAAACGGTTCTTCGCACCACTGATCGAACTTGATAGCGCTGACCGGGTCGAGGACGCTTTGTTGAAAGCAGAGTAAGGCTTTGCTCATCAAAGGACAGGGAGGGCTTAGGTGGGATGGCTCCGCTCGCAGCGCTGATGTTGGACTGGCCGAGGTTGCTAGCGGTAGTTGCAGAAGCACTCTGACCGGGAATTGTGATCCCATCGTCATTGCTTGCCGACCCCGTCGTCGACCCTGCCGATCCGATCGCTTGATCATTTGGGGAGCCGTTCAGCGACGAATCAACGGAGCGAAGAACCTTTACCGACTGGGCTTCCCAGGCCGCTGGAAGCTGATCGTTGGGAAGGGCTCCGATCTCCACCTCCTGCTCAAGCACTATTCCTTCAGAATCGGGGATGGGGATTAGCTGGTCACTGGTTTTCACCCGGCGGTAGCTTCCGCTACCTTTCCACTCTTCGCCCGCACCGAACTTAGAAAGCGACGTTTGGCGCCAATAGCTAGCGAGCGGTTGCCCATCGGCCAGCGCCTTCACACGAAACTGTTCGAGATTGCTTTGCTGAAGTAGTTGGCGTTGCATCGAGGCCAGGGGTGAAGTGATGCTGGTGGGGCCGCTAGGTTTTTCTTGCTGACTCACTCGCCAATCAATAAACGCATCGCGCCGATCCAGATCGAGACGCTCCACAATACGGATCGAGGCGACGCCGATGAGCCCCAAAG
>JAYUVJ010000362.1:0-4923 GCA_043754155.1 Acidimicrobiia bacterium | reverse complement strand
TGCCAGTGCCACAACACCTGACCGCACGGCTCGGGGCCTGCTCCCGTCAAACCAATTACTGAGGTTAAGTCTCTCCAGCGCAGCGACCGCCACAACATGCAACGCGCATGCAGTTCCTAGAGCCACCACCCATCGGATTCGGTGCGGGTCCGCTGTGTGGGAAATAAGCATGGCCGACGCGATAGCAGCCACCGACATGGGAAGAAGCGCCTCGAAACGGGCACGAAACGACCCAAGAAACACTTCAGTAAGTGTACCTACTATCCAGGCGACAGCTGCTACAACGATGCCGAATCCCACGAGCATGGGGGCTGGGGCCACGATGGCATTTACCTGTAGAAGCGCATCTCGAACAAGTTTTCCTGCTGTCGCTAAGGACACGTGATCGCCAGGGATTCTTAATGGTGGCAATGTTCCGAATCGATGCAGCGTTGTAGTGATTCGCGGTAGTGATTCAACGTTTACCTTCGGTAGGGTTCCTGCCGGAAGTGTTGGTGTGCCGGATCCAACGGCTGAGTTTGGCGTTGCCGGGGCAAGCAAACCCTCGGTGTTAGCTGCCACCCAACGCAGCACCAACCACGTTTGAATTCCCGCACTGGCGAACAGGCCCGCGATCCATGGGATTCGAGCTAGACGAAAGGCGAAAGGTACCCAAATGGCGATCACCACAGAAGCGGCGATCAGGTAGGCGAAGCCTGCCCCAATAAAAAGTCTTAGCGTGCTTAAACATCCAACGATCACTGCCAGCGTGACCGTGACATACAAAACGGCCGACGTGATCGACGGTCGTTCAGGGCGCCATAGCGACCGAGGGGTCAATTGCGATTGCGGATTGGCTTGGTCTCGTTCCGTCGACAGTTGAGCTTTTAATCGAGGTCCGTTGCCTGGTGTTCCTGTTCGACCTGACTTTTTCTCTAGTTTGCTGCCTGTTTGATTGTTGGTTTGCGTTTTTGGTTGTGCTCGGGATTCCGGAGCTTCACGCGCACGACTTACGGGGACACTTCGCCCATTTCCCTTGAAGCTGGTCATCGGTTCCTCTTGGTTGGATCAGGAGTCGCCGCCCTGGGTGTTTCCGTTGCGAGTTGAGCTGATCGAGTCGACCCAGCCGATCGAGCAGACCCAGATGATCGAGCCGACTGCGTGGACTGATGAACAAGCGCTGCTAGGTCGCTGAGGTGATTGAGCTGAAGAATTGATCCAGCAGACGGAGAAATCGTGCGTGTTTCGCCACACTGAATGGCCATGCTCGCGCCCACGAAGTTCGTTAACGGGCCCCCAAGAAACAACCCACCTCGAACGCCCGAGGACCGCAACAACGCACTCGACGACTTTTCCTTGCCGACGCCAAAGGTAGCGAGCGCTAAACGATCCAGCAGTAACTCGGGATAGCGGAATCGATTTCGCCCTGGAGTAGGTGAGTACTCACCCTCAAGGACTTCGACTACCAGATCATCGTCGAAATGGTCCTCCCGATGCAGAGAGGCGACAGGAACCGGAAGCAGCGCGAGCACGAACGACGTGGCCACGCAAAGAAGCAATTCAAAACTCTCAACGTTGTGATGGGCAATGTCGAGATCAATAGTGAGCACGTAGCGGTTGTCGCTCACGATTGATGCATCGGTGCGAACTACTAAATTCCCGGTCCTTGCCGTGCTGGGCCAATGGATCCTTCTTGGCTCGTCGCCGGGAACATAGGCGCGCAGATCACCTTCGAAGGCAGCGACGGGTCTTCCTGGCTTCATCACGCCGATGCGAGGTTCCGACGTCGGGTCTACCAAAAGCCTGCGAGCCGCTGAAGCGTCAATGCTGGTTCGGGCTGGCCACACGATTAGGGGTGAAGCGTTCGCTTTGCTGCTCGTGCGATGAACCAATCCGAAGAAGTCAGTTCGCCTAGCAATCGTGGGGCCAATAAGGTTCAATCCGCGCTGCAGGGGCGGAGTTTCAAAGCTAAGCGTGCGTCCTATTCCCGAAAGGCTTGCCGTAATGGATCGTCCGTTAGGAAGTCGTTCTTGAATCGATAGGGTGGGAGTCCATCGACCTTGAGCGGCAAGGTCAACGCGAACCCTGTCGCCACCGTGAACCCCTCGTGTGGCAAAGCTGCGGGTGAACTGCATGGAGTTCCCGAGCGGCAGCCAAACAATGGCGAAAGCTGCAAGAGCCACCAAGCCTACGGCGACACCAATAATCATAAGTTCGCGGATAACTAAGACCCAGCCGACCGCCGTGAGGCTGATAGCGACTACTGCTGTTGAGAAGCCTCGGCGGGTTAACACATTGCCTCAGCGAAGACCTAAAACCGAAATCCGAGAACCGGGTTAGGCCCGTCGAGGGACGGGAACCGGAACGGAGCTGAGGGCCGATTGAACGGCGGCCTCAGCGGTGATGTTGGAATCTTCGTACACGTGCACTCGGTGGGCGAGGACTGGAATGGCGAGCCGTTGTACGTCGTCGGGGGTTACGAACGTTCTTCCCGCACACAGTGCCGATGAGCGACACGCTCGAACCAGGGCAATCGCGGCTCGGGGTGATGCGCCGAGTCGAACATCGCTTTGGCGGCGGGTGGCCTGCACCACGTCTGCGATGTAGCCCTTAATGGCCAGGGCGGTATGCACGGCACGAGCGGCTTCAGTAAGCGCGCGTAGATCGGGAAGTGAGGCAACAGGGGAGAGCGAGGTAATAATCCGGTCACCTCCATCATCTTCCAGCAAAGCCAACGTTGCTTCGCGATCGGGGTAGCCAAGCGAGATCCGCATCAGAAAACGGTCAAGTTGGCTTTCGGGAAGGCTATAGGTGCCTCGATGCTCAAACGGGTTCTGCGTAGCAATGACAAAGAACGGCTGCGGTAGGGCTCGCGTTGCCCCGTCACCGGTAACCTGACGCTCCTCCATTGCCTCTAGCAGAGCCGACTGGGTTTTTTCGGGGGCGCGGTTGATTTCGTCGCACAGCAAAATGTTGGTGAACACCGGGCCGGGGTGAAAGCGAAACGAACTGGTGGAAGTATCCCAAACGCTTACGCCCACGACATCGCTGGGGAGAAGATCGGGGGTGAACTGGACTCGACACCACGGCGCGCTCAACGATGCGGCCAGCGATTTGGCCAGCAACGTTTTGCCGACCCCAGGAACGTCCTCTACAAGAACGTGGCCTTCAGCGATTAACGCCACGAGGGTGAGCTCGATGATTGAGCGCTTCCCGTGCAGGACTCGTTCAACGTTGTCAACGATTCTCTCCGCTAGAGCCGCCGCAGGAGTTGCATCGAAGGCAACCTGCGGTGCGGTGCGCTGGTCGACACTCACTACGTCCGCCATGCGCTCCAGGTTAGACAGCTCAACGGGGAATGGTGGACACGAAGGCGCGTGAACGGTCAGCCTCAGCGCGATCAAACACCTTGTTAGCAAACAGTGAAGGAATTGTTATTATTTTATTGTTATTGATTTAGCCACCTTTCGAGGCGGCGATAACACTCAGAATATGTGGCCAGAAAACGTCGATAGGTACTTACGTTCGCGCTCCCGGTAAGGTTTGTCACATGGAAATGACTTACCCACCCGAAGCCGACGTCTTTCGGGCCAAGATCCGTTCGTTCCTGGCCGCCAACCTCCCTGAAGGTTTTGGCGGCGTGGGAACACTCGAAGGTGAAGATCTCGAGCTGTTCGCCAAAAGCTGGCGTAAGTCGCTATATGAGAACAACCTGCTGGCGCTGAACTGGCCCAAAGAATACGGCGGGGCTGGCCTCAGCCCACTAGAAACCGTCGTGCTGGCCGAAGAATTCACCCGGGCCGGTGTTCCTAGTGGCGGAGCCAACGACACCTTTGGCATCCAAATGCTTGGTAACACCTTGCTGCGCTGGGGGACCGAAGAGCAGAAGAAGCACTACCTCCCCCGGATTCTCTCCGGCGACGATTTGTGGTGCCAGGGGTACTCCGAGCCCAATGCTGGTTCCGACCTAGGCAATCTCGGTACCCGGGCAGTGCTCGATGGTGATGAGTGGACCATCAACGGTCAAAAAATTTGGACATCCGCTGGTCACTTGGCCGATCACATTTTCGTTCTCTGCCGCACAGATCCTGATGCGCCAAAGCACAAGGGCATTTCGTTCCTGTTGTGCGACATGCGCCAACCCGGCGTGGAAGTTCGCCCCATCAAGATGATCTCTGGTGAGAGCGAGTTCAATGAGGTGTTCTTCACCGATGCCCGCGTGCCGAAAGACAACGTGATTGGTGGAGTGAATAACGGTTGGGCCGTGGCCATGACGTTGCTGGGTTACGAGCGAGGCGAAGCTGCCGCTACACAGTCGATCAGATTCCAGGCAGAAGTTGACCGCCTCATTGATTTGGCCCGCTTGTATGGGAAAGACAAAGACGCCAACATTCGTCAGCGTTTGGCCTGGTGCTATTCCAAGGTGCGGATCATGGAATTTCTGGGCAAGCGTGCCCTTACCCAGTTCCTTCAGGGCGGCCATCCTGGCCCGGAATCCTCCATTGGGAAGCTCAACTGGAGCGAATACCACCTCAAGGTCACCGAACTCTCCATGGACATCATGGGCATGAACGGCCTAGTCCCTGAGGGCCGTATGCCCTCCTCGGCCTTTGGGACCGACGATTCCGGTGCGCCAAATTCCACTATGTCGTGGGCCATGACCTTCTTGAACGCTCGGGCCGGAACGATTTACGCCGGTTCGTCGCAGGTACAAAAAGGTATTGTGGGGGAGCAAGTTCTTGGCTTGCCCAAGGAACCACGGACCGATTCCGGTTCTTGGGCTTCCAGTAAGAGCTAACGCTCGTGATTTAGCCCAAGCGTTGGAAAGTTACCCGCCCGAGTGATGGAGCGCGGCTAGGTTGTGAAGGCTATGTCGAACGGTACTAAAGCCATGGGTCGCCTTCGTGACCAGCCGCAAGCGGGTTCCCCCGCCCGGTTGATGGC
>JAYUVJ010000361.1:0-17900 GCA_043754155.1 Acidimicrobiia bacterium | reverse complement strand
ATAGGCGTGAACCAGGCCATCAAACATGCGTGTGCGAACATGGCCATTCGAGCCGAAGCCGCCACCTCGCAGTTGTTCTTCGCCGCCCTCGCTGCCGATGAAAACCGTGGCGATGCAATCCTGCAGACATCATCTGCACGCGTAGTAGCCACCAACGCCGCCATCGAAAATGCCACCGCCACCATTCAGGTCCACGGTGGCATGGGCTACACGTTCGAGCACGACGCCAACCTCTATTTCAAACGTGCACGCATCCTTGAGCGCACCCTCGGCGATTCCCGTCGGCATCTCGACCTGTTGCTGCACGCACCCGCCGCTCAATAGTCTGCTCTGAGGTAACTGAGATGGTTCCCGTTCGTCCTGAACCGCCGTTGATTGGTTGTTTTCCAACGCTGCCTGAAGCCATGGACGCGGCAGCAGAGCAGTTTGGTGATCGTGATGCGTTTGTTGACGGCGACCGACACCTAAGTTTTGTACAGTGGCGTGACCGGGCTGATGCCTTGGCTGCCGAGTTGGTGGAACGCGGGGTACGTCCCGGCCAATGCGTTGCGCTGGTGCTGCCCTCGGGATTCGATTATTCGATTGCTTACGGCGCAGCAGTTCGTGCCGGTGCGATCGTTACGGGCTTGAGCTTGCGGCTTGGCCCACGTGAAATGGAAGCCATCCTGGCCAAAACCGCACCGGCCATGGTGATCGCCGATCGTTCTGCCAGTGCCACTGCGATTCCCGACGGTTACGTCGTGATGGAGCACCTCGAACTTCAGCGCGCTTACGAACGTTCAGGTCTCGGTGCTGCCCGGCCCGTTCGCTTGCCGGAAGACCCCGCCGTGATCATCTGGACCAGCGGCACCACCGGCGTCCCTAAGGGCGCATGGTTTGATCATCGCAACTTGGAATCGGCTGTTCGTAGTGCCGGGGTGATGAGCGCACCCTTCGATCGACGCTTAGTTGCGACACCATTTCAACATGCTGGCTACATGGCCAAAATTTGGGATCAGCTGGCGTGGGGGAGCTGCACAGTAATTAGCCCGGTGCCGTGGACCGTGCAAAACATGCTGCGTATCATCGTCGATCAAAAGATCACCTCCGCTGGTGGCGTGCCCACACAATGGGCCAAACTGGTAGAGCTGCCCGAAGCACAAACTGCGGATTTTTCACACCTCCGTTTGGGCCTCGTCGCCACCGCCCCAGCTTCACCCGAGTTGATCGAGAAAGTAACTGCACTTATTGGTTGTCCACTTATTGTGCGTTACGCCATGACCGAATCGCCCAGTATTACCGGTACCGAGCTTGATGATGATTCTTCGGTTTTGTACCGGACGGTCGGCCGTCCTCAAGAAGGCATGTCAATCGATATCGTCGACGAACACGGCGCGCCCGTTCCCGAAGGCATAGTGGGCCGCGTGCGGGTCGCGGGGGCGTGCGTCATGCGTGGCTACTGGGGCGATCCTGAGCTCACTGCGGCCGTTCTCGATGCCGACGGGCGACTCACCAGTAGCGACCTTGGCCGATTCGATCCCTACGGCAATTTGGTGTTGGTCGGACGAGCGAATGACATGTACATCCGCGGTGGCTACAACGTCTACCCCCTCGAAGTCGAAAACGTTCTAGCCGAACACCCGGGCGTGGCCTCTGCGGGAGTCGTGGGACTAGCCACTCCCGTCATCGGCGAGATCGGCGTCGCCTTCGTAGTCCCAACCGATCCCGCCAAACCACCAACGCTCGATGATCTGCGCGCATGGGTTCGCGGTCACCTCTCCGATTACAAAGCACCCGACCGCCTAGAACTCCTCGAAGCCCTCCCACTGACCGCCATGCTCAAGGTAGACAAAGCCGCCCTCGCCCGCCTAGCGGTTGGTTGACAGAAACATCAGAGGAACGGGGACGTCAGGGCATAGCTGCACCTGAATCATTGTCCTTACAGATGCCGGGCGGTCATGTTGGTTACTCGGGTTACGAGTTCGGCACCGTAGGTTTTGTCTACGATTTCGTTGCGGATGAGTAAATCAACCAAACGTGAATTGATAAGCGCGAGGAACAATCCGGCGAGTATTTGGTAGTAGCCCATGTTTTGCAACGTCCGGCCGCTGAGCTGTTCGTAGCGGCCAAACGTGCCAGCAGTATCAGGAATGCCTTCGAGGCGACTGAAACCCTGAGCCTCGCCGAGATACTCGTCGAACATAACCCACCATGCTACGTCTATCTCGGGCGGGCCAAGTGTTGCGCCCTCCCAATCAACCATCGCAGCAACGGTGCAATCATCGGCGAACATGATGTTGCCCACCCGAGCGTCGCCCCACACTATCGATGAAGCCTTCGTCGACGGGCGATTCGACAACACGTGCGCCATGGCGGCGTCGATCACGTCTGCTCCATAGATGCGGACGGGTTTGCACCAGTGGTAAATCTGCTCAAGTTGCGCGAGGTAACGATCAAGCGCGGTGCCCGTACCCGGTCGTTCTAAAAACTGCAGTCCTGCATCAATCGGAACCTTATGCAAAGTGCTAAGTGCACCTAGGGCATGATCGTGCATCTTAACTCGTTCGTTAGGGGAGAGCTGCGTGGTCCACCCTCGTTTATGCCAGCTGGGAACGTCGGAAGGTACTCGGCCAACGACTTGGTCCATGAGGAAAAATGGTGCACCGAGAACGCTGCGATCAGGCTCCGTCAGCCAAATTGTGGGGACGGGCACGCGACCAGCGAGGCCTTGCATTACTTGGGCTTGGCGGATGGCATCGGGTTCGGCAAAGAGTTGATGTGATGTTGGCTCGATGCGGGCGACAAACTTTCGTTCATGTTCGATGAGGGTGCCAGCACGAGAAGCAGTCCAGCGAGCGGTGCCGAGAATGGTCTCGTTGGAGAAGCCCGCCTTAGGGGTGGAGACATCGACCACGGTGACCGCTGACACGTTAAGGCGAAATGAGAGCCATTGCTCAAGGGTGCGGGCTGTTTGTTCGGGATCGCGACCCCGAGAACCTTGTGACATGTATGTCAGAATACGCCTATGGCTACCGATGCACGAACCGGACTTACCCCTATGATCGACAGCTTGGGTGCTTACGTTCTGCCCGGACGAGTAAGCGATCCTCGTGCCGCCGTTGGCGAAGCCAAGACTATCGAACACCTTGGCCTCGGCACCGTGTGGATTTCTGAGCGTTACGGCACCAAAGATCTAGGTGTACTTACGGGTGCAATTTCGCAAGCAACCACGCAACCCAAAATTGCTTCAGGAATTTCGCACTTTCTCTTCAGGCATCCACTCTCGATGGCATCCATGGCTATGACCGCGCAATCGCTGAGCAACGGCCGATTCATTCTCGGTATTGGTCGCTCCGTCGGCCCGATGTTCAGCTCTGTCGGATTACCAGCAATGACCAATGTGGTGCTAGCCGATTGCGCCGATATGTACCGCAGGCTTACTTGCGGTGAACGAGTTCGTTACGACGGTGCTGCGGGCAAGTTTCCGGCCATGCGTCTTGGCGATACGCCCGATGTGACTCCTCCGCCGATCTACTTTGCTGCCATTGGACCCAATTCGATGGATCTCGCCGGAACCCATTTCGATGGACTAATCACGCACCCGTTCCTAACCGTCGACGCCGTCCGACGTGCCGCCACCAAGGCGCGACGAGCCGCCGAAGTTGTAGGCAAAGACCCAGCGGCTCTTCGAGTTGTGGCCACCGTTGTAGTCGCTCCCGATCTGCCACTGGCTCAAGAAGAAGCCATTATCGGCGGACGAGCCGTCACGTATTTCCAGATTCCCAAATTCGGTGAACTTCTCGCCGAAGTCAACGAGTTCGATATTGACGAAGTGGAAAAACTACGCGCGCATCCAAAACTGGTTGGCATCAAAGGCTCTGCCGACAACGTGTTTACTAAAGACGAACTGGGCGAAGTGGGCCGCTCCCTCCCAAAACACTGGCTCGAATCAGCTGCCGCCGTCGGTTCTGCCGGTCATTGCGCAAAACGCCTCCAGGAATACCTCAACGCCGGCGCCGACGAACTCATCCTCCACGGTGCCACCCCCGAACTCCTCGGCCCCACCATCTCTCACTTCCGCGCCAACAAGTAAGCACCGCCCGGCCCTAGCTCGCATACTTTGTGATGCGATCCGCTTCAGCGATGACGACCAGCCGCATAACCATTTCGATTTCTTCCGAACTCAATGAGGCACTTCGAAGCATTGCTCGTGCGACGAACGAATCGGTTTCTTCGATAGCAGCCGAAGCACTTGCCCAGCGAGTTCGGGAAGCTGCGATCGACGATTTTCTGGTGCACTTCAAAGAAAAGTTTGGTGAGATCCCAGCATCGGCGACCGAAGCCGCGGATCTACTCCTTGACGAAGCGGCTTCACGTGGCCATCGGATGAACAAGCACCGCTCGGCGGCGTAGTGCGATTGGTTCTTGACGCTGGCGCATTTATTGCCGTCGAACGGGGTGACTTCGAGACCTTCACGTTGATAGAAAACTCTAGAAAGCGTGGAGTGCAGATAGTAACGGTTGCGCCTGTCGTGGCTCAAGTCTGGCGTGATGGGCGCAAGCAAGTGACTCTGGCGCGGCTGTTGGCCGGGGTCTATGTAGTTGCTCTTACCGACGAGGCGGCCAAACGGGCTGGAGTTTTGCTCCGACGCACGAAGATGTCCGACGCAGTAGATGCCCTCGTAGCGGGCCAATCGGTAAATCCTTCCCTTCAACATCTGAGTCGGTAGCAACAATAGGCAACGTAACACCAGGAACCGGGCGCCCTTCCGACATCGACAACTCCTCGTCGCTATCTTCGGGTCGATTCCAAATGGCCATCGGGCACTCGGTCATTCCGTAGCCGGAGATGATTCCGGCCGTGCCGACATAGCCACGAATTCTGACAGGTCGATTACTGCACTCCAAGGCAGCGGACTCGTTTCTTGACACTTCTGTCAATTAAGCTCCCTGGCATGTTGTCCTGCTTGAAAAACACGATGTGTAAGACGTGCCCAGTAAGGAGCATTCGGTGAATCGCAGAGTTGCTATAGCTGGCGTTGGGCTGGCTGACGCCGGTGCGATTGGAAGCTCCACCCCCTATGCCTTGATTGCTCAGGCTTCTCGTCGGGCCCTGGATGAATGCGGCCTCAAGCCCCACGATATCGATGGATTGGCCTCCACGGGCCTAGGAACCATGGCACCGATCGACGTCGCTGAATATATGGGCCTACAGCCCCGATGGATCGATTCCACCGCTGTTGGTGGCGCGTCGTGGGAAGTTATGGCAGCGCACGCTACCGATGCCATTGCGTCCGGTCATGCCGACGTCGTTTTGGTCACCTATGGCTCCACGGCGAAATCGGATCTGGCCAAGGGATTGCGCTCCGCGAATCTCGATTGGGGTACCCGCGGGCCGCAGCAGTGGGAAGCACCGTATGGTCACACCTTGATTTCTAAGTACGCCATGGCCGCTCGACGTCATATGCACGAATACGGAACCACGGCTGAGCAACTTGCCGAAATTGCCGTATCAACGCGCTTCAACGCGAAAGACAATCCACTCGCCGCTTTTCGTGATCCCATCACCATCGACGATGTACTAAGCGGACCTATGATCGCCGATCCGTTCACCAAGCTGCAGTGCTGTATTCGGTCAGACGGTGGGGCAGCAGCCATCTTTGTAGCCGAAGACCGTGCCAAAGATCTCGGCGTGAAACCCATTTGGGTACTGGGTTCGGGCGAAGCGGTGTCCCACGTTTCGATGAGCCAATGGGACGATTTCACCACGGGCCCGGCTGCAGTCTCGGGGAAGCTTGCGTTCCAACGTGCAGGCCTCACTCCAGCCGACGTCGACGTAGCCGAACTTTATGACGCTTTCACCTACATGCTGCTCATCACCCTGGAAGATCTTGGCTTTTGTGGCAAAGGCGAAGCCGGTCCGTTCGTCGCCGAAGGTCGCCTTCGTCTCGGAGGTTCGCTCCCAACCAATACCGATGGTGGTGGACTCTCCGCATGTCATCCAGGCCAACGAGGATTATTCCTCATCGTCGAAGCCGCCCGTCAACTCCGCGGTGAAGCAGGTCTGCGTCAAGTTCCCGATGCCAAAATCGCCTGCGTCAGCGGAACCGGCGGCTGGTTCTGCTCCAGCGCCACCATGCTCCTCGGTGTCTAACTCAAGGTTCAGAGCCGCTCCTCGAAACTCATGCAGGCTCAGGTCTTGATCCGACCACCGACCCGTAGCGTTGCTCGTAAATGTTCCGGAACGCTGGTTCGAACCTCGCATACCAAATGACGCTTCAACGGGATAGTACACCGGGGTCATCGATCTGACCTAGGTGCACTCCCTCGACGACGGCGAAGCGACTAATGCGAGGCGTTGTAGTGCTGGGCTAAAACGTCGGCACCGAAGTCTCCGAGCGGGTCGCGCCAGACGGTGTGCACGTGGTTGGCGTTGCGAACCGTATTGTCGTACTCCAGCACGATCCGCGGTCCTTGCACCCGGTAGTAGTGCGGGTCGCCAACCTCGATGCCGCCAGCCCAGAGGAACGAAAGTGATTCGATGCGGTTGCCGTCGTACTTGGCGGCTTCGGCTTCGGCAAGCGCATCGGGCATTCGCCGGAGGTACACCTCAAGCAGCTTGCGCAATGCGACGTGTTGTGATGCTGAGAGTGCAGCAACGCAAATGCCTTTTGGTTGAGTCGTGTAGCGGACGGCTTCGATGTGGTGGGGGAGTAGGCCGATGGTTTGCTCTTGAGACGCTTGGATGGCGTGGACCCGCTCTTCGAGCGCACCGCTGAAATGCCCTCGCCAAACATCGGCCAACGATAGAGGCGCATTGCCCTCGACCAGTAGTGAGCGATTTGCGCCGACAAGATCGACCGGCGCGACTTCGCTGACGACGGCAACCGCCTGCTGGTCCTTCGTAAGCGAGCTGACAAATTCCCGGGCTAGATCCTCCGCTCCTCCCAAAGGACGCAATGGATGAGACCCAAGAAGTGGAGATGAGGCGGGGTCGGCGCCAAAAAAGATCGGCGTGACCGAGGCAACCGAACCATCAAGAACCGTGTGGTTGACCGAGACATGATGCCCGCCGAATCGCCACGACCAGTTTCGATCGGTTGCCGGATCACCAAATATGCGCACATAGTACATGCCGGGATCGCGCCCGCGTTCGCGGCCCCACGTCATCACCCAACCTTCGAGTTCATCGAGGACATTGTCGAGACCGATGATGGTCGAGGCCGTGACATAGCCAGCGCGAGAAAGTCCGCTCGCCAGCAATCGCATGGCCAATCGTTGCTGGGCTGGGCGCATGCCCGAGATCGGAAGCCCACCGTGATCGGTTGGTGTGTAGAACCACAAGCGTCGTTCGTCGTCGGCAGGGAACGGCCAGGCCATGGCTTCTCGTTGACTGTCGTCGAGACTTTGCAGGAGGGCGGTGGCTGCGGTGGCCATGGCATCAGCCAGCTGTCGACGTATAGCTATTTCATCACTCATGCGTTGATCCTGTCGTTGCCTTTGGTCGCCCCGCCATGTCTTGAGAACAAAGATTGTTGGATGCCGTTATGCAAAGCCATGTCATGAACTCGACCCTGGGCCAAGAAGTCCGAACAGATGCTCGTCGTCACCGGGAACCCACGTGCAGCTCTGCTGTGATTGTGCGCCGATTCGACGGGTTCGATCAAGGAGTTGTCGCCCAACGCGAAGCTGACGTTGTTCCCAAGCGGCCAGAGCTTGTTCGATAGTGTCATGCGCGCTTAGAGATTTGGCTAGAGCCCAGGCATCGTCGGCGGCTTTGGCTGTCCCTGCTGCGGCGTGAGGTCGGGCTACCCAGGCGGCATCGCCAAGCAGACAAATTCGGCCGAACACCATCTGTGGTACTTCCACGTCAAGCACCACTTGCACAAAAGGTTGCTTGGTCGCTAGTACCACTGCGGCGACGGCTTTAGGAAGCCGGGCGTGCGCGGTGGCTCTCATTTCTGCGATGTGGGCTACTCGGGCCGATCCGGGAGGAATCGAAACTTCCCGACGAACGCCATCAATGTCGGTCATCAGATCGTCGAAGTCTCCGCCGGGCAGATAGTTGCGGTACCAAACGAAGTTCAGTAACCGATCGCCGGCCTTAACCGATCCGTCGATGCCGGGAATCGGGTAGACGAGAATGTGGGAGTTAGCGAACACCACATAGGTGATGGCATCAGTGAGTTGTCCGGTGATGCTGGCGGGCAGTTCGCCCTCAGGCACGATGCCGCGCCATGCCACATACCCTGAGTACACCGGCGCGACTGAAGGGCGTAGCTGCGCACGGAACTTCGAACCAACGCCATCAGCGCACACCACCAAGTCGACCTCAAGGGTTACCTTGACACTTTGGCCACGGCCTGCATTGTTGTCCGCGACACTCGCCACAGCACTGCTCGCAGCATTGTCCGCGGTATTAGAGGGTTGGTCGACGGTGAGATGGACGACATCGCCCTGTTGACGAATCGCCGATACTTCTTGTCCGAGCAAATATCGTTCGGTTCCAAATATCCGCAAGAGTTCCCGGTAGACCGTGTTCCAGGAACTAAATCGATACGCGTGCTTGCGATCGTGAATCGTCGCACCGGTTCGATCCCAGTGGCGGATGTGGTCGGTAACGATGCTGATGTCATCGAGATCAAGTCCGCCTCGCTCAACGAGGTACCGGTAGGTTTCGGGCATGAACCCAATACCGGCACCTCGTTCTTCGAGAGGTTTTGGCGATCGCTCGTAAATCGTTACGTCGTGACCGAGGTCGCGCAGAACCAGTGCGGCCGACAGTCCTCCGAGGGATCCTCCGACAATTGCGACGCGCATCGGTTTAATCCGTCGCGTCGAGGAAAGGAATCAGCAACGTGAGCTTATGGCTTGCCAAAGGTGGCAACACGATCAACCGGGCATTCGAACAGCACACGACGCTCGTTGATGGCTGGGTCACGAAGACCATAGGGTGCGGGCTGCTGGGTGTACTTGGTCCAAATACGATCGAGCTGCGCAGTAACGCGGGCGCCTTCGACAGGATCGTCTTCGAGAATTTCCCTAGCGACGGTGCACTTAATGCTGATCCAGTGGTACATGTTTGCTGGGTTCACAATGGCGATAGTGAGCTGGCCGTTGGCCCGGATCCAATCGACCTTCTTGCGTTGTGTAGCCACATTAACCAGCACCGTGCCGCCGTCGTAGTCGAACCACATTGGAGTGGAGTTGGCTCGGCCATCTTTGCCCATAACGGTCAGAACACAGGCGTAAGGCCCATCGAGGAGCTGCTTGTAGATCGGGTCGAGATCGGCCAATGAATTCACCGAGTCATGCGAACCTACCGAAAATTGTTTCGGTTGTAGCCCATCGGCCACGTCTAGAAACTTTGCCACTTTGATGCTCATACGAACCTCCACGTCAGGGAATGCCGACGCGGCTGTGCGACGACCAGAGCCACTATCGCAGTAGTTCAATTTCATGTCAAAGCTTTCGGACTCCTTGAGTTCTGGCTTAGCTTGCTCAGGATCGCCGAATCGGAGTTTCCTCATCGTCTGACCCGACTGTTACCCGTGAACTACTTGGCTTGTCGTTCTGCGAAGAATTGTATGTACCCATCTGAGGTGAATACTTCGGCCGGAACACGGGGAGTCGAACGGGACAGTTCGAGCATCGGAACATTTTCCGCATGGACAAGCCAAAGTGCGTAAGGATGAGCGCGCAGGGCTTCTTCGAGTAGCGCCGCAAAAAGTGCGCGACCTATCCCTTTCCCTCGGAACCGGTGATCGACCGCCAGCGAACCCAGACGAATCGTTTCGTTGTACCGAGCGTCGTCATAGGAGATTGCTACGCCCACAAAGCGTTGTGGGTCGGTTCCATCGAGCCCGTTGGCTTCTGGAGCGAGCATGATCGTGCCCTTGTTTCGGAGTATGGCAACGGCCCGACCATCAAACAGAAACTGCTCCGCTTCGCTTGTCCAAATGTTGGGGCTAGGAGTTCGTTCGATGTTTTGTAGACGCCACAAATTCTGCGGAGTAACCCGCACGATTTTCACAAACTCACGGCTTTCGTGGCTTGAGCTTGGCGGCAATTTTGCGATCAAAGAGTTTGGCGTCGATTGGAGCTTCGAGCGGTGAAGCAGTGCGAGCCGAATCTGCGCTGCGAGCAACGGCAATGAAACCCGTAATTGGTTCCAGCAAACCCTCCGAAGCTCCGGCCGCGATGGCTTCAGCAAACCCACGCAGCCACCAGGCTCGGTCGCTGGGAAGCCAAGTTGTCACGTAGCCCACCTCGGCGAGCGCAGCGGGTGATGGGTCCTCGCGCCCCAATTCGATCACCGCGTGGGCCAACAACCCCATGTATCGGTGGAGCTGTTGATCAATTTCGAACGCAGCCCTGGAAGTGAGTACCAAGGAATCCTGTCGTCGACCGTCGTAGACCCCGATCGGTCCCCGCCCTGCTTCGGCGAGCACTTCTGGATCACGGAGTTCTGATGCAGTGACGGTCCGGCTAATCGTTGTTGCCATGCGAGCACCTTACCAACCTTGCCATTCTTTTGCCATAGAAATGGCAAATGATCTGCGACAAGCTTGCGAGACGGTAGACAACAAAGGTGTTGGTGTGCGCCAAGTGTTCGCCGAGCGAAAGGCCCAGCGTTGACTCAGAAGATCATCAACTCTCGCGGTGAGAGAATATGCAGCGTGGGAACAACTGTGGATCAGCTATAAAAACTGTGGATCAGCCATAAAAGAGGTGTCGTGATAATCCGAGATGCTACCGACGAAGACATGCCAGCAATCGTTGAGCTGTACAACGCCCTGATTCCAACGACCACAGTGACCTGGACGGAGACAACGCAAACGGTGGAGGAGCGTCGGTCTTGGTTTGGTTCACGTTCCGCCGATGGCTTTCCGACCCTGGTTGCCGAACTGAATGGAGCAGTCATCGGGTTCTGTGCGTACGGTCATTTTCGGGGTGCTGGAATGTGGGCCGGTTACTCTCGAACGGTTGAACACACCATCCACGTCGCCGAAGCGCACTGGGGTGCAGGAGCCGGGCGCACGTTGCTCGATGAACTCATCACTCGGGCGAGGTCTGCTGGCGTCCACGTTTTGGTAGGAGCGATTGACGGAGCAAATACGGCATCGATCGAGTTCCATTCCCGCATCGGGTTCGTCGAAGTTGCGCGGATGCCTCAGGTCGGACACAAGTTTGGGCGCTGGCTCGACCTTGTACTCATGCAGTGCATCATTGATGAGCGACCGACACCATGAGCGTCAATGCGAATACCCGCAACCTGGGTTAAGCAAGTACAGCTATCAGGCATACGCGTTCCACGTTCAGTGATCGGAAACCATGCTCACGTCATTGAGGTTCACCTTGTGATCAAACGCTTCACTGCATTGTCGGTTCCACGCGCGCAACCGGAAGTTGTAGCTAAGTGCACATATTTGTTGTAGATGTACTGTATGAGGTCGAGCTGACCTTTGAGGTCAATCGGCGGTTCCCCGGGGCACAATCCATTCGTGTTTTTGGCCTGTAATACCCGCGACCATTTCGTAGTCACCGTCGTAATGAAGGATGGTCATCTGTCTGGCTTCGGCAGCAGCGGAAACAAGAGCGTCGACCAAGGACAACGCTTGATGCTGACCTTTTGCCGAAAGTGCGAGCTGGATTTCCAGCGATCGTTCATGGTCCGCAGCCGAAAGGGGCACGGCGGCAAACGCAAGCAACCGTTCGGCCAGAATCAGATAGTCCGCATGTGATCGAGCGGAGTACCCAATTTCGAAAGCAACAGGAGCGCAGATCCCAACTTGCCCTGTCGCGGCGTACGGAGCAAAGGCTGCGGCTACGTTGGGCTTGGATAGTCGAGCGAAAACACTCGTGTCAACCAAGTATCGGGTGCGAGCCACTAGTCGCGTCCGCCCCAAGCCAGATCTACCGACGAAAAATCAAATCTGGACGGGTCGCTAAGAAGCTCTATGAGCTCAAGTCGCTTCTTGGCATTGACGATTTCGCGGAACGACGCATCAATCGTGTCTCGAAGGGTTTCGGTCCCCAGGATCGCGGCAGCCTGATCGGCGATATCTCGATCTATTACTACGGATGTCTTTGTCATGACCTTAGTATATCCCATCGGTCGAGTTTTCGGCGATTTTGAGTTCTCGGATAGCTAAATCTTTAAGCGAAGCAGCCTCCCAAACACCACCCGTCCGACTTCAACTGAATTGGCAGCGCGTGGCATGGATTGGCCCTGTTGCGCTTAGGGGTACCGTTTGGGAATGAAGCGAATTCGCGGGAGCATTGCTTGTTCAGTTGCCGCTTTGATCCTCGGATCGTGCTCGTCGGACGGGAAGGGCGACATTGCCTTGCGGTTTCACTCTGGACTGTGGCCGAAGGCAAACACACCCTAACGATTAGCCCATCGCTCGTTCCGCAGATCCTCGACTTTTTCGGCTCACACCCAAAGCCCTAGCCACTTGGTGAAGAACTCTCCGCTCGCAGCTTGGAAGCAATCAACGCTGTGCGACGTGACTTTGGAAACGTTGTGGCTGGATGTCTGAAAACCGCCAGGGTTCTCGGAATTCGTAGAGCAGACTGGCTGGTGTGAGTTTGACTACCGAAACACCTACCCCGACAGCATCTGGGGAGGTCATTCGACCTCGAGGTGCTTCTGGGTATTCGGGGCTGCTTGCCGGAGTCGCAGCCTACGGAATTTGGGGTGTGTTTCCCCTGTACTTTCGCGAGCTTCGCACGATCTCTCCATGGGAAATTGCTGGATTCCGAGTGCTCACCACCGCCCTTGTGACTTGGGCGTTCCTTGCTTACAAACGAGACTTTGCCTGGATACGTACTGCGCTATCGCCTGCTGTTCGCGTGCGGTTGGTTCTGGCCGGTTTTGCGATTGCGGCGAACTGGCTGATCTACGTGTGGGCCGTCGCGAACGGACACGTTGTCGATGCCGCCATCGGCTATTACATCAATCCGCTCGTTACGGTCTCCGTCGGCGTTGTGGTGTTACGCGAGCGACTTACTCTGCTGCAAAAAATTGCTCTAGCGTTTGGCGCTGCATCGGTAGGTGTACTTAGTTTTGCTTATGGAAAGATTCCGTGGATCGCGCTTGGCCTCGCCTTCTCTTTTGCGGCCTACGGATACCTGAAGAAGACGACTGGTCTGCAACCGATTCAATCCTTGGCTGCCGAAACAACTGCACTCGCGCCGTTCGCGGTTGTCGGACTAGCTCTCATTGCGCGCTTTGACCGGCTTGATGTACTTCATGCGCCCATGAAAGCCAATCTGTTTTTGCTTGCGTCGGGAGTGATTACTGCGGTTCCTCTCGTCCTGTTTGGTATGGCAGCACGCAAGATCCCCCTCGCCCAGGTTGGCCTGCTTCAGTACATCGCGCCGACGATGGTGTTGCTTTGCGGCGTCACAGTTCTCAACGAACACATCACGGGTGAACGATGGGTTGGCGTGATTTTGGTCTGGGTTGCTCTGGTCTTGCTAGTGGTCGATGCGTGGTCAAGTATGCGCTCGACGCAAGGCGCAAAGGCGTAGACGTTTACTGCTGGTTCTCTGTTGACAACAATCGCTCGATCGATTGGTGTAGATAGCTCAAGGCGTGTTCGTTTCGTCCGTAGACCAGATTGGGCAGCGCGCCGGAATCGAGGTTCTGTTGGACCTTGTGCATGAGGGTGAAATCTTCGGAACCAACCACGTCGAGCAATAGGTCGAGGTTCTTTAGATAGTGAGAGCGGCCTCGTCCTTCCTCTGGTGGGACAGGCGAAAACACCGACGTGATGGTGGTAGTCGTTCGTGCATCAACCGGCTCGATTCGCCACACCTCCACGTGGTCGATTTGGTGCACCACGAGACCGCTTGGGACAAGGAAGTACTGGATGGTGCCATAGGGAAGCACCGATCGATCCTCGTAAGGTTTCGAAAATTCCCGATCGACGGTGTTGCGTAAGCTGATCATCAAAAGGTTGCGTTCAAACTCGTCGACCAGCGAAACGTCGGAGTGAAAGTAAGGGGCGATCGACGAACGATGCAACGTACGAACGTGATAGCTCTCGGTGAATGTGTCGAGCGCGAGCTTCCAGTTGAATGGCCACGTGTTCACCCGAGTATCTATGTGCACGTACTTGTCGAGGCCGAAGGCTCCAAGATCATCCTGAGCGCCACCGAGGACCTGATCAACGTCGACCGGTTGAACACCTGCGCCACGAACAAAAATTAGCCCGTACTTCTCTGCAACGACGACGGAGTGAAGCCCACAATCGAAATCGATGTCGTTGAACGCCGCTTCCGCCATTGGCCGGGCAACAAGTACGCCACTTCGGTCATAGGTCCACGCGTGATACCCACAAGAAATGCGTTCGTTCATTGAGCCTGTAGGACCCACAAACAATGGCGACCCACGATGCCTGCACGCATTCACGAGCCCGCGCAGGGACCCATCGTTCTGGCGTAGGATCGCAATTGGTATCCCGCCGACGGAAGCCACGAGATAATCACCCGGCTGGGCACAACTCGCCGAAAGCCCGACAAACGTCGGCCCTTCGCGAAAGAGGATTCGAAGTTCGCGCGCGAAATGGTCGGCATCGGAATACACGGAAGCACTCTGAACCATGCTCCGATCACTCAACATCCCCTGGAACCGCGGGCCAGCATCAACAAGGCGCTGCATGATCTCCCGATCACGTTCCCTACGCATTAGCGGCCCTCGATCGAATCTTCAGCATCGACAGCTTGGTGTTGTTCGTTGAGGGAAATCTCACGTCGTGGAGGCTACCGAACCGACGCACGAGAGGCATAGTCGGTGGCCTGGCCTGTAGCTGAACCAACTCCGCGACGCATTTTCGGGGGAAATGCGAATCGGCCGTTGATGGATAATGACTTGGCTTGAGAAAGTAGGAGCGGTCTGTGATGTGGACGACTATGACCTATTCGCCTTCGTAAAGGCGTTGGAGGTCAACTAGTTCCACGTCACTGCGGACTCGGGCAGTTCGCTTGAGTTCGGCCGAAAAGCCTGAGCGCGCGACCAGCATTCGGCGTACTGAAGTGGCTGCACGCTCCCCAAGTTTCGTGACGATTTGATCGAGGCGTTCAAGCTCGACAATCCCCATCGTTGTTTTCTCCGCCTTAACTTCTCCAATAACGCAAATTCGATCGACGTCTTGTCGATCTGGTTCAAGACCGACCAAATCCAGTTGGTGTGCTGCGCCACCTACTCGCAGTATTCCCGGTCCACTTGATCTGATTGAGCCGCCTACGGTCTTCGGGGAGGCAAAACGAAGCAACCAATCGTTAGCCATCCATTCCAGATGGGGGCCGTAGACGAGCCGGGCAACACGATGTTGTGAATCTTCCCAAACTGCTTTGGCCTGACCGAGATCTAATCGACGCCGGTCCTTGGCGATGACAACTCTGTGTGTACGAACGATTGGTTCATTGAGAGTGATGGTTGTTGACCGGTTGTGAAAGGGATCTCCCACCATTTCAACCCAAGATCCCGCAGTCAACACGGCCAAAGGTTGGGCCAATGCAGCTGGGCTCCGCCCGAGTGCTTCAGCAATTTCGCCTCGTCGGCTGAATCCATCGGCAACAGCGCCAAGGACCGACCAGTAGAGCGCTTTGTCTACGAGCGTTGGGTCTTCGGCGACCAAGAGTTGGCCCTCGTGAAAAAGTGGCGACGACGGATTCAATAGATGGTCAGTTACCCATCTGTCAACGTTACCTTTCGCCGGAGCGTTGCCTCCCGAAAAGCGTAGGTAGGCAGGAGTTCCGCCGATTAGGGCGTGCAGTCGAAACGCGGCATCCGGGTGGCTGTCTAGGCCCCAGAATGTTGCTGCCGTTCGATAGTCGAAAGGACGAACGTCGACTTCAAGACTTTGGCGGCCACGGAGGGGTTGGCCTGCCGCGAGTAGTCGGGTCATTTGCGCATAAATCGATCCGCAAAGAACCACCCGCACTTTTCCGGAACCTTGGGTTCGAGGTCCGAAGTGGCGTTGTAGTAGCGATGGAAATTCCGGTGCTGTTCCAATGAGATAACCGACTTCGTCGATCATCACTCCGCTCAGCAAGCTTGAGTGTCCAAAATTGCTGGAAGTCAACACCCTGTCGAGGGCCTCTTCCCAGTTCTTGAAACGGACGGGCCCGGCCGACTTCGTGAAATCAGTCCAAGCGTTTGAGATTGATTCAAGATTTTGAGCGCTCGACTGTTCCGCTGCCTCCCAATAAAAGGAGTTGGTGACCGCTGCCAATTCCTGGAGCAGGGTCGTCTTTCCTTGGCGTCGCCGACCGTACACAACCGCCAGTCGAGAACCGAGCCCTTTGTTCAGGAAGCCGCTTAGCAGCTCCCATTCTCTTTCTCGGCCGAAGATTGAAGAAGGCTTTTCAGATCCAGAGGATATAGACACATCTATATCATATCCATCTATATCGTATCTCCAGAGTCTCATTTCCTCCTTGTCCTTCGGTGAGATCCGGTTCGTCAACGGAGACAGTTGTCGACGAACACTGCCAACCGTTCGACGCCGAGCTGATTCGGAAGGAGATCCACGATCACCGGAGCAGCCAGTCCGCAACTCGTGTGATATCTAAGCCGAACGAAGCTAGTCGACGAGATCGAATGAGCTGGCTGAACGAATCGAATATCGAGCGAAGTTTGGAGTCCGTTGTGCGATCATCGAAAGCCGCAGCCCTTGGATGCGGGGGGTGTGGTGATTGCCGCTGCTGGTTTTGTTGAACTTGGTGAGGCTGGGGCTGCGTTGCAACAACGGCTCCAGGAGATTGCCGAGCGCACTGGTCCGGCGGTTGTGGGGCCGAACTGTGCTGGATTTAAAAACGTTCCCCTCAGTGTGAATCTGTTTACCGGCGGACGCCTCGATCTTGCTTGTGGTGGGGTCTCGATCGTTTCCCAAAGCGGATTTCTTGTGCGATCAGCTATGGCCGCAGCGCAGCAACGCCAACTGGGTGTCTCCATCGCCGTATCCTCAGGCAACGAAGCAGCCTGCGATCTCGCAGACTATGTGCAGGTGCTTGCCGTCGATGAGAACACGACGGTTATCTGTTTAGTGATCGAAACGATCCGTCGACCCGAAGCATTCTTTGCTGCCGTTGCCGAAGCCCGCCGCCTTGGTAAGCCTGTGCTGGCACTCAAACTCGGCCGTTCCGATCGAGCCCGAAACATCATGCAATCCCACACCGGCGCAATCGCTGATGCCACTTGGGTGTACGACTTGGCGTTTCGTGAGCATGGGGGTCATAGGCGCGCATGACATTGATGACCTGCTTGACAAAGCGCAACTCCTGGCACAAATCCCTCACGGGCAACGACGCAGAATCGATTCGATTGGCCTCATCACGACGTCGGGCGGAGCGGCCGCACTAGCTGCCGATATTGCCCAAGAGGAAGACGCCCCGCTGCCTCCCCTCGTTGAGTTGAGCGAGTGGGTCCGGGAACGAGTGCCTGGTGATACGGTGAATCCCCTCGATCTCACCGGCTTCGTGATGAGCAAGGCCGAGCTTATGGAGGAAGTGTTCGAGAAGTACGCGAATTCCGTCGATCTGCTTGCTTTGGGTTGGTGGACCGGTGACGCCGACGAAGGCTGGAGCACCACACTCCTGAACCCGTTTGCAAACGTATGCGCACGTACCTCATCACCCTTTGTTGTAACGCCGGTCGAATCAACGGCCATCGGCCCCTGGGTAAACGATTGGCGTGACCGTGGTCTGCGTTTCGCCCGCGGTATTAAGTCGCTGTATCGAGCAGTTGCGGGATTGAATGCTTTTCTCGATGGGCCCCTTCGAGCGCAGAACCCGGCACCCGAAAGTTCGCCTAGTACCTCGATCACTGAATCCCAAGCTGCGTCGATAGAGCCATTCATGCCCGTATTCGTTGACAGTGATGCCGGTCCAATTGTTGGATTCGCCGACGC
>JAYUVJ010000360.1:0-2427 GCA_043754155.1 Acidimicrobiia bacterium | reverse complement strand
ATCTTCTCCATGGGCACCATTTCCAGCCTGGGTTCTCTCTTCTTCTTTTTCGAACGCTTCATGGTTTCATTCCTCGTGGCCCGAACTTGAATTGAAACCATCAACCGCCGCGGGCCGTAAAGGGCAGCTGAGGGCACCGATTCGGTCAAAGGCAGGAACTACTTGTATGACCTTGGCTTTTCAGCCGGAGGTTCCTTCGACCTGAGCTTTTAGACCGCAACAATTCTCAAACTCTTTGAAACGGCTTACCTCCAATGGCGAAAGGTCTTTAACTTGCCAGGCCGCGTTGGCCTCGCTTCTACTCAAACAAGCGAGAGCCAACGGTTCGAGGTGCCACGAAATAATTGGCAATTCGCCGAAAACCACCGGAGACGAAAAAGGCCACGGCCAGTCGCCTCCCCAAATTTCTTCGGGCGAGATTAACTGACCGAGGCCAAATAGCTGGTTCTACAACAGCCAGCGGGAGACTTGCTCGGTTTCCCAGCACGCACACTGGCACGGCCCTATGGCCGTGCCACCGAGCCAACTTGCTAACTAATGCGGATTCGCTTGCTCATCTACGGAACGGCAGCAGGGATTTGATTTGGAGGCTCATTGCGTTCTGCCGAAGGGCCTATGGGCAAACTCTGGTGATGGAGCCGGTGGCGTCTCGCTGGGCAATTAAGTTGGGCCGAGCTTCATTTTGGAAACTGTATGCCGGGCTACACGGGATGACACGCCCCGGCACTAACCCATTTGCGAGGTTGGAAGTGGCCAAGCCGACGCGAGTGGCAAGCCGGTTTCTGCTCGAGCATAAAAAATGACGCGGTCACCGAGGGGCCACAGTGCCCCATCGGTGCCGCATCACCTTTCACTTACCGCAACCGATTCAGTTTCAATGTGGTTCGGCAGCTACTTTTTTAACGGATGCTTGCGATTCCAGGCATTGATTAGTTTTTTCATCTTCTTAGGCTCCGGGTTGAGGTTCTTGCCGTTGTTTGCTCGAGCACAGGCTTCGAACCATGCGTCCCAGACGATCGCGTTAATGAGGTCGTTTAGCTCGTCCGCATTTTCGTCAACAATTCGATCATCACTAACCCGAATGGCCCAGCTGCCGCCTCCCGGGGAGAGGCCAAACCATGACGGTAGAAAACCGATCTCGCTGAGCGACTGTGCCGTCAAGATAGCCTCCAACTGAGAACGGCTATGCCTCCGCTTGCCGATCGAGAAACCGTCGTTCCCGAAGACGGTCACTTCCCCGCCGTCAAATAAGACTCCGCGGTGGATCTCCATGGGACAGTACTCAAACACCCGTTCGTCGCACTTGGCGGATTCACCGTACAAGTCCATCAATTCGTTCAACACCGCGAGTTCGGACTCGAGTAGCTCCACCGTGTTACCGGCGTGAACACTGTCCCGCTCTAGCTTTTTTGTTGAATTCCCATTCTGGGGAACGACTCGTTTCTGTAATGGCTTCTTTGCCCGAGACTCGTTTTTCGAGACTTTCTTCACTGATCCGATTCTCGAACTCTTCGACACGGCACACCTCCAATGGTTGGAGACCCTTCTTTTGCGATGCCGCGTTGGCCTCGCTTCTACCCAAACAAGCGAGAGCCAAGCCGGTGAAGTGCCACGGGAAAGTTGAAAAAGCATCTGAAATCGTGAGTTCCCCAGCATTCGATGGGCTAGCTGGCCGTGCCATATGACCACTACCCGCACTTCTGACTGAAGCCGTTCGAGAATGCTCGCGGTAGTGGACGGTTCGCAGCAGAAGAGTGAACTGTCACGAAAAACAAATTGCCCGCGAACCAATTCCGCACTTGCTGCGTCCATGTATCAGTTAGGCACGAATGCCTGCCAGCGGGCAGGCGGTGCCGAACTGAACTTTTGGCTAACAAGGTGACGATTTCCATGTTCTCCATGCGGCTGAGCCTCACAACCGAACGTCAAGGGACGGGCATATTTGCCGATCAATCGGCGAATCCGCTCCCCTTGTACCCGTTCCGTTTGTGACACCGGCCGCTCAGGACCGTTTGAGGCTCTAAAGCCCGGTGTCAAAAGGACGCCGGGCTTTTTCTTTGGACTTAGGACAAACACGCTGGCGACAACTTCGCGGCAAGTACGCGGGTCGGTAGCTGAGACGGTTTAGCACTTGGCTGAAAACCAGGAGACGAGGATTCGAGCGCCTCCCGACCCACTCGAAAACAACAACAAAACACGGCTCGTTGGTCTAGCAGCCAGGATGCCGGCCCTTCAAGCCGGAGGCAGGGGTGCGACTCCCCTACGAGCTAGTGGAAATGCCGAATGAGGATTGCCGAGTGTCGAATGAAGAAGCGAGTTGTGACGTGTTCCAAATGCGTTCCATCAATCTCATTCGGCAATCGGCAATCCTCACTCGGCAATTTCTCAGCGAATGCTCTTTGACAATTCGGCACGTTCGTTTGCACC
>JAYUVJ010000359.1:0-3681 GCA_043754155.1 Acidimicrobiia bacterium | reverse complement strand
CCAACCCTCACCTTCCAACCTTCAGCTTCGACCTTCACCTTTCGACATGATCGATGCGCTGTACCGGTCTGGCTTGAGCGTGGGTGACAAGTTCTTCCTGCCCGTGGTGCGACGAAACCCGTTCTGATCTGGCGGGCCCCATCTCCGCTACGCTTCGAGACCCACCAGTAGGTTCCTTCCACCCAGTAAAGCCGGACTGGTAACCCAAAGTTGTTTGTCCGGGCGAACTGCTACCCGAGCGCCTGGAGGGCTCGACCGAGAGCGAACTCAAGGGCCAACCCGCGTTCTTGGTAGAGAAAGTGGGCGTCGACCTTGTCTTGTCCGCCGTAGCGGAGATGCGTCGTGCGCAATGCCCGTTCGAGGAGCAGCGGCGTGAGCCAGTCGTATTTAACGGCTGACGCCCACACGTTCCTTCGGATCACATCTGCGTCGCCATCCCAACCAGATGACCACAACCCACGAAGGTAACTGGCTAGCACGGCCGTTTCGAGGTCAAGAAGCTGATCCGCCCGGATGAAATGGTCGAACGCCGCATCGGGAATTAGGTTTCCAATGTCTTCACCAAGCGCCCCCTGTCCGACGAACGCCCAGTCGATGAGTGCGATCTGACCCGTCGTTGTGCGAATCAGGTTCTTGGTCCAGAAATCCAGGTGACATGGGACTTGTGGGGCACGACTCAACATCGCGTACAGATCATCTCTGCGGTGATGGACTTCGATGGCAAGTGCACGCAACTCTGGCCGGAAGCACTCCTTGATCAGTGGCTGTTCCCACGCAGAGTCAGCATCGAGAAGGTCCCAGTTCACCGGCTTTTCGGTGCTGTAGTCCCGAAGGAAACCTCGCGAAAGCCATGGTTCCTCACACGGCGTTACTCGCGCCTGCACAACGCCAAGAGCGAATGCCGCTTCCCCATACTGGTCAATAGTCCAGTGTTCCGCCGCCACCCCGTCGACAAATTCAAGCAACACCACCGCGTCCATGTCGGTCACGTCGAGTCCCACACATTTCGGTGTAACGAATCCGTCAACGCCACCGAATGTTTTGGCCAGAACGTCCGACTGATACGCGAGCGCTTCACGAGCCCAATAGTTCCATCTGGTCGGCTCATCGTCCCGCAACGACCAATGCGCCTCCCATGCGGTGTTCCCCGCCGGCCTCGTTGCCGACAGCCACTTAAGTACAAGTTGCTCATGACCCTTCCGAGCGCTTCGTCGCAACAGCCAGATCCCCGGCGTTAACCACTTATTGTGCGCAAGATCATCCACCGTCCAGTCACCTTGCTCGAATCCGACACGGCGAAGAAGAACAAATGGATCCATCTCCTAACACTGCCACGACGAATGAACCGCTCAGTAGCTACCCGATTCGTGCGCCCCTGCCCTCAGTGCGGAACGCCGGATACGAGCGGGTCATTTGCGGACGAAGTAGCTGTAGTTGTGGACAGGTGAGAACCCGACTCTGCTGTACAACTCTCGTGCTCCAACGTTGGACTCCATGACGGCTAAGTACAGGTTCTCTGCGCCGAGTTGGACGGCTCGATCTGCGAGGCTGCCGAGCACGACAGCAGCGGCACCGCGTCGACGATGACGTGGGTGCGTCGCCATGCATTGGACGCCGCCCCAGCCCCTCTCTACCACTGCTTGCCCCACAGCAATCGTTTCCTGGGACTCGAGTACAGAGACGTATGCCGCCCCCTCTGACCGGACGAGCAGCGACTGGCAGATCCGTCGATGCAACTCGTTCCGCTCACGACTCGATTCCACAGCCCAGTACGTCTCGAACCATGCATCGTTTGGCTCATTCGAGATCTCGACCGTCCATTCCGGCTTTGGCGGGCCGGTCCCAGCGACCGTGGCCGATCGTGCAATCTGCATGATTGTCGGCGCCGTTGCCTCGAAGCCCAATTCGAGCAGCTTGCGTTCCATCGACGGTGGAGCAGATGCTTCGCTCAAAAGGAAGACCGGATGCGAGTCGCGGAGGCGGTAGAAGACTTCTGCAGCCCTGAGGATCCCATCGATCTCGTCGTCAGATCCGACAGCCAGGCACGAGTTTGCTCGCCGCGTGAAACCTGACGTCCACCGAAGCCTCGTTGCTCCTAGGTACTCCGTCTCGGACGCCGGCCATGCGTCCGCCATCAACTGATCGATCAGCCGCGAATCCTTCATCGGGCGAGCGTAGAAGAGATATGGCAAGTCCATCGTCGAGTTTGTCTTCAGCCCGGAGAAGTGGACCGCGCTTACGGACGACCACTCGACATCGGCCCATATGTGCGGTTGCTCCGCCGTCGAGTTTTGCGGTTACGTGAAAGTTTGGCGGTTTGTGCCGTGATCGATGGCTGTGAGCAGGGTCCGGCGAAGTTGGGGTTGCAGTAGGTTGCACGGCCAAGAAACCTTTCGAAGCTCGAAGTTTTCATTTGACTTTTAACACGAACATATGTACGATCAATGTCATGAGTTCGGCGTCTACTATTGCCCTTGAAACGGCGTTGAATGAAGCGGTAGGGCGTTTGAATGTTGCTCATGCAGACGTGGTGGCGGTGATTGCTCAGGTGTTGGAGAGTGGTTGTTGGAATGGGCATGGGATCCGCTCTGCTGAGCATTGGGTGAGTTGGAAAGCGGGTGTCAGTTCGGCTCGAGCCCACGATTTGGTGTTGGTTGCTCGCCGTTTGCATGAACTTCCGGTTACCAGCGCTGCGTTTTGCGATGGGTTACTCAGCGTTGATCAGACAGTCGTGATTGCCGCGGAGACACCAGCTGAGTTTGATGAATCAGTATGTACACTTGCGAAATCAGCAACGGTTACACAACTCCGATCGTCGCTTCGCTCGTACCCGTGGCACAGCAAAGCGAAATCCCAAGCCACCGCCGATTCGAGCAAACCGGACTCGAGCGAACCAGAGGCAAGCAGCCAACCGGAACCACAACCTCAAAATCCAGCATCGGCTGAGACCGATCGGGTGTACACCCGCCATGATGACAACGGTCGGTTTCATCTTCATGCCGAGCTCGGAACACTTGCCGGTGCCGAGATCGAAGCGGCGTTGAACGAAGCGAAAGATGCGTTGTATCGGGCGGGGAATCACAACGTCACGTGGGCCGACGCACTGTTGGAAGTTTGCCGTCGCTCACTCAACAATGCGGGATCAACCAGTCGCTCCGACAACTACCGCGTGTACTTACATATTGATTCGGACCGAGCGTGGATCAACGGTGGACCAAAACTGCCAGCGAGTGTTCGATCGCAAATACTGTGTGACTCGTCCGTTCACCCGTATCTGGTTACGAACGGCAAACCCATCAACGTCGGCCGGGTAACCCGAACAATTTCGGCGCATACCCGCCGGGCGATTATCGATCGAGACGCAACATGTCGTTACCCCGGATGTTCAGCCCGAAAACTTCAAGTGCACCATCTGGTGCATTGGGAACACGGCGGGCACACCGATACCAACAACCTTGCGGGGCTGTGTAGCTACCACCATCATCGACATCACGACGGAAGCTACACCGTGAGCGGAAACGCCGATGATCCGGGTGGGTTGACCTTCAAACGAGCCGACGGAGCGATCATCCACCCAAGCGCTCAACCGGTTCAACCAACCGGACCGCTTCGAGCACCACCCAACCCCTACCTCCATCCAACCGGCGAAGCACTCCAACGCAAGTGGGTCGTGTTTGGCCC
>JAYUVJ010000358.1:0-2014 GCA_043754155.1 Acidimicrobiia bacterium | reverse complement strand
TGGTGGTCCCAGCCAACGTTAGTGTTGTCGAAGGGAAGACTGAAGCACTAAAGGTCAGGTTGGCCTTTCGTCCGGCAGCGAACGTTACTGTCGCTGTAGCTAGCGACAACGCAGGCGCCGCGACGGTTTCCGCTGCGACGTTAACCTTCACTGCAGCAAACTACTCCGATGAACAGACCGTGACGGTTAACGGCGTCGTCGATGCCGACCTTATCGAGTCCGCAGCAAAGCTGACGCTTTCCACCGAGAGCGCTGTAAGCAAGGTGGTCAATGTTACTGTGGTCGATAAGGACGTTCAGAATATCCTGGTAAGCCCAAGTAGTGTCGCCCTTGGCGAGATTGGCCCTGCAGGATCATTCACTGTGGGGCTCGCATTTGCCCCTGCAGCCCCGATAACGGTGACAGTGGGATCGAGCAACCCTAAGCTCACGGTTTCCCCCCTCTCGGTGGTGTTGTCCGACACTGCGTTGTCAACCATCACTGTGACTCCGACAACGGATCTCGACGCGGTCGATGAGACCGCCACCATCACATTGACCGGAGGTGACCTGACCGTCCGAACGGTTGCGGTGACTGTCAAAGACAAGGACGTGCAAGCCCACATCCTCAGCGCGTTGAAGGTGGACGTGAAAGAACAGGACGTCGCGAAGGCATTTACGGTAAGCCTTCAGGCGCAGCCCGTTGGAGCCGCCGTCGTCACCCTCCGTTCCGCGAACCCAGCGTCAGTCGTGATTTCTGCTGATGGCACGACGTTCGGAGCTACAGCCAACGTGACCTTTAATCCCGACGCTGCCCCGGCGCCCGGGTCCTATTTGACTCCAGCGACCATCTGGGTAAAAGGGCTTTCGGACAGCAACCTTGTGGACGAGAACGTGGTCATCACTGCGTCTTCGGCCTTTGCTCCTGACGCTTCTCTCATTGTTCAGAGTCAGGAAGATGACGCACAGGACCTTGTGGTTGATCAAACCACACTCGTGGTGATCGAAGATGCGTCTCCCTCAGCGACTCTTGGAGTTTCTCTTAGGTACCAGCCCACTCAGACAGTTACCGTTCAGGTTGTGTCGTCAAACGACACGATAGCGAAGGTTTCGGGATCGGGAATGGCTACCCTCCTTTTCACAACGAGCACCTGGGACCAGCCGCAATTCATCCCCGTGACGACGCCAACCGACGCTGACCAGACTGACCGGGGCGCGACCACCTTAAAGGTGCGTGTTGGCTCTTTGACGGAAGGTGATCCGCTTATTGAGAAAACCGTAAACATCATGGCCAAAGACGACGATCGTCAGTCGATCATTGCCAAGGCGGAAAACGTCCAAGTCATCGAGACTCAGACGGCAACGTTTACAGTGGAGCTTGCTTACACCCCGCTTGATCCAACTGAGACGATTACCATCACGTCTGATTCGCCGAAGGTGACGATCTCATCTGGCACCAAGAGCTTTGGAGCTGCCGACTACAACATCCCATTTGTCATTACCGTCAAGGGTGAGGACGATCTCGATATTCTTCCGGTGACAGCCACCATCACTTTGCAATCGAGTGCGGCGGGCACGCCTACGAAAACGGTAAAAGTCACGGTCGCCGACAACGATGCCCAAGGGTTCGAGCTGACACGATCGGAAGTGGCTTTGGCCGAGGGAGGCGTGGCCGAAACTTTCGGCGTCCGCTTGCTTTTCAACCCGTCACAAGCTTTGGAAGTGACAATCACGTCCGCTGACGAGGGGGCGGTGAAGAGTTCGCCTTCCTTAACCTTCAGTTCGGCAACATGGCAAGACTTTCAGTATGTAACTCTTACCCCGCAAGGCGACCCGGACGTCAGGAATGAATCTGTGGCCCTTACTTTAGCTGCAGCAGACGTTCCCTCTGCAGTCGTGACTGCCAAGGTTACAGACGACGACCGTCAAGGCATTCAGGCGCCACCTTCCGCACTTGTCATCGAGGGCGGAACGAAAGCGATTTCAGTCGTTCTTGTGGCGGAACCAACAGACCCAGTGACTATTGCGGCAATCTC
>JAYUVJ010000357.1:0-8484 GCA_043754155.1 Acidimicrobiia bacterium | reverse complement strand
AATGTACTAGTCGCATGATCCATCGGGTCAAGTAGAGAAGAAAATGGATAGGGGGCTCGAAAAGGTGTTGAGGAACCATCGTTAATTGACTCGATCCATGCGTGCGCGGCCGTGCCAAATTCGGCCGCAGGCGATCGGCGGCGGGGGAGGGGTACAACGTAGGTCCAGTGATACTTCCGAGGGCAAACGCCAACAACGCCAAGCGCCGATACCGGCAGAGAAGTAATGGCCAAACCTTGCACCGACGCCAACACAACGTCGGCCTGTGGGGATCGAAGCGGTGGCGGGAGGGGCTTGAGCCGTCGGCTTTTGGCGCCCTTGTTTCGACCGGCGGAAGCGGGAAGCGGCTCGCCGAACAATCCGGTTGCCACGCCACGTGAAGCCGCGTACTCAATGTTGCTAGATTTCGCCCGATTCCTGAGGTCGAGTTTTTCGCTTAGATCGTGAAGTCGACGTTTACGTAACGAAGCAGCAGGATCCTCCGTGGCAGCAGGCTCCGACTTCGCTAAGCGAACCAATCCGCTGGCCTGGAGCAAATCAAAGAATGCACTGGGCCCATGCGCGGTTGCCGGGCCGGGATACCAGTGGCCGGTGGAGCAAATCAAGTTCTTCCGGGCCCGGGTGACGGCGACGTAAAGCAACCGGAGCTCTTCCTCATTGGCGCGTTGTCGAGCTGCGTCGGATAAGACTTTGACTTCTTTGTAGTGGCTTATCGGCGGAACGGTTGGGTCGCCATCGGCCTGCAGCCAAGGGGGTAACACAGCTGCTTGGGTGACGCCGTTGGCGGGTAGGCGCTCGTCGGGGAAGATGCTCGATGATTTCTTGGTGCCTGCAATGCCTGCCAGAAACACCGTGTCAAACTCCAAACCTTTGGCCTGGTGGATACTCATGATTTGCACGGCATCGGCCCCGGTTTGGGTCGCCTCAGCCGGATCGTCCTCAGATTCCGCTACGAGTTGCAGGTACTCCAAGAACGACAGCATGGCCGTGCGCACCGTCGGCGGTTCCCGGTAGAGCGGATCACGGCCACGGGCCGTTCCACCGTTCGTGCCATGCGAAACACCGCGACCAGTGTCAATCCCAAAGCCTACGTAGGACGCAACGCCAATCTCAATGCCACGGCCCGAGCCATCAGTGTCAATGTCAATGCCACGGCCCAAGGCGTCAGTATCAATGTCACGGCCCAAGGCGTCAGTGTCAGTGTCAATGTCAGTGTCAATGTCACGGCCCAAGCCATCAGTGTCAATGCCAATCTCAATGTCACGGCCCAAGGCGTCAATGTCAGGAACCTCAGAGGAAAGGGCCGTTTCGCTGCGAGGGGCACGATCACTCAATGGCGAGAAGCGAGCGGCAACGTCAATGAATCGCAAAAGGTTTTCATACCCAATTCCGTCCACATCGCAGTACAGCCCAACTTCTTGAACAATGGCATCAATCACATCAGCAATTGATCGCTCTGAGGCTGAACGATTTAGAAGCGCGCGCAAGGTGGATCGTAGGTGTACGAACTGTTTGCAGCGACCGTAAGCCTCGGCCGACAATTCACTAATCGAATCAGTTTGCACCAGGGCAGCCATCAGGTCCACCCTGCGACCGTCACCCTGACGTGCCTTGGCTAACCTCCGAGCCGAGCGACCGAGTGCTCCAAGATCGCGCATGCCCACACGAAACCGTGGCCCCTGCAAAATCCGCAACAACGCAATACTGGGATCAGGGCCAAGCCAGGATTGATCCGCAACCTCCGGGAAAATCGATTGCTCTGGTGAATCAATGGCAAACATATCCGTAGGCGCGCAGATGATTTCCAGCCAGGCCATGAGATCAACCACTTCGGGCCGGGCCAACAAGCCGCCCATTCCCATCACCTCAACGGGAACCCCTGCAGCTTTCAAGGCCGACACTATGGCCGGGATCACCTTTCGTTTGCGGCACAGAACGGCAATCTCGGCCCAGGGTGCGCCAATGTCCAGGCATCTTTTGGCGATTTCGGCGGCTTCGGAACTGTCGTCGGCCCCAATGAAACTGGTGAGAGTCGCGGCGGGTGCATCATCGCGAACCCTCAGTGTTTTTGGGCGAGCCGAGGGCACCTGCGCCTGCACGTAGTTGGCAATATCCACCACGAGCGCTCCAGAGCGGTGGTTCGTCTCCAACCTGCGTTCAACGGCGCCAGGAATGTGTTGCTCAAAGTTGGTGATGTTTGAAAGATGCGCGCCCCGAAATCCATAAATGGACTGCATGTCGTCGCCCACGGCGGTCACATTGGCCGCCAACGATTCACCACTTTCTGCCGACGGGGTTATGTACAGCAGCTCCAAGAGTTTGCGTTGCGCAAAGTTGGTGTCTTGATACTCGTCGAGCAGAACAACAGGGTGCCGATTGCGAAGATCGGCGGCTACTGCAGAAAAGCTGCCAACTGCGTGAGCTGCCAAAGCCAGCTGGTCGCTGAAATCTATGCAGTCATAGGATTTCTTGGCCTGGTCGTACGCGGTCGCCAATCCGCACAAATCAAGACGGTACTGCAACGCCCGCTTAGCATTATCGGCCAGTCGCGGACCGGCTGGACCAAGTAGTTCATGGCAATTCGCGCTAACTGTTTCTATGGCCACCAAGTGATCGGCGCAGGAAGATGCCAATGCCAACGCTTCGTTGATCAGCGAACCCAAGCGACCGGTTTTTCGATGATTGATAGCTACCGTATCGAGCGCGCCGTAAAGCAATTGCCACGCTTCGGCACGGTCAATTAATCGCGGGGGGCGACTAAACCCTAGGCGTGCATAATTGGCATTTACAATCGATGCGCCAAACCCGTGATAGGTCTGTACGCTTACGTTGCTGCCGGGCCCTAGTTCGTTAATGGCCCGGGCTCGAAGATTGGAGGCGGCCTTGTTGGAAAACGTTAGCCCGAGAATCTGCTCCGGTTCCCAACCCTGTTCGCAGATCAGGTGAGCCATACGCCGGGCCATGACCGTGGTCTTGCCCGAACCGGCCCCGGCGAGAATGAGTAACGGAGAACCCCTGTGGGTTATCGCTGCGGTTTGTTCAGCAAGCTCAAGCCAAACCTTCGGAGGTGGCGTGCTCATCACGCCATTTCTCGCGGTGTGAAGGCGCCCCAAATCCTCTTGGCGGGCCGCATTTCACAGGTAGCGGTGATGGGGATCGACAACGAACCCGCCGGTGCGGATGGGTTAGGCACGCTCATGAGCCCACCTCGGCGCCTAAGGGTTGGATGGGGCACGCTCGTTGAAATGCGCAGTACTGACAATCGGCGTCGACACTTGGACGAAACGATTCGGTAAGAATCTCATTTGCTCGAAATGCTATGCGTGCAGAAGTTATCTCTGCATGGTTGGCCTGGATGGGTTGATCGATATCTTTGCTGTTCTGCAAGAAATGCAAACGCAAACGATCCGGCTGACCAACGCCAGCAAAAGCCGGGTCACTGTTGACCGCTAAATGGTAGGTGGCAAGTTGCAGGTCTTCTTCGTCGATTGTTCCCCCAGGTGGCGTACCGGTTTTGTAGTCAACGATTTCAAGATTGCCGTTGGGGTCGATGGACACGCGATCAATTGAACCCACCAGCACGTGCTCCCTATCCTCGCCAACATCAATGGCGAAACGGTGCTCCACCGCGACTACTTGTGCGATTTTCGGTAGCTCGTTTTCCCACCAGATTCGCAACCAATCCTCGGCTCGTCGCCGATAATCGGCCTCTTGCGGACGGTAGGCAAAGGCCGTGGAATCCCACACATCATCAAGACATGCCAGCAATTCGGGAAGCCCACGTTCCTCAGGTGCGTAAGGAACTAGCGCTCCTGTAGCGGTGTCTGAGTGTCGAGATGCTTCAGTGCTTAAGGACTCTGCTTCCCCCCAAGTTGCCGGCGCGGAATCAGTTTTGCTGGCATCACCGGGAGGCGCAAGATAACGCTCCAATGCTTCGTGCACCATGGTGCCAACACTGGCCTGCACACTCCCTGATCCTCGTACCGCCGCCACATACTGGTAGGCAAAGTTCTGCGGACAATTCTCAAACGTAGAGAGCTGTGATGCCGAGAGACGCAGCCTGCCGTTCGGAAAACACGGCACGACTCCCGGAGTTTCCTTTAGCGAAGGCAACGGGACAGCTCTACGAATGTTGGGGTATGCGTACGTATGATTGGGCCAGTCCTCGATGAAACGGCTGAGCATCACTCCCGGTTCCGGTGCGGCTACGGCCACTACCGATCCCGTAGAACGCGCTACGCAACGCAAAAACAACGCCTCTTCGTTGGTCACATGTTGGGCCAACGCCGCCCTGGCTTCCCGAAACCCATCTACGTCAAACGTCTCAGGGCCGGATGAGTCACCGAAATTACCATTGGTGCCCCGCTCGAGCGAGTGAAGCTTGCCAGTAAACGTGGTTGGCCATGACCCCTCAGTAAGTCCAAGAACTACCACCACGCCAAACTGCCGACCCAACAGTTCCGCAGGCGTGAGCACCGCCACCCTCGACCCATTTGTCAGCCGTTCCGATTCGCGATCCCACTGGCCTTCGGCGTCGAATGCAGCGACAGTGTTCAAATCGATACTTAAATTGCCCGTCGAGTGAATGTCCAAATCGGTGTTGGAGGATGGTGGTGGGCCAACGGAGGAAGCAGAATCAACGGAATTGGTGCTTACCCAACTGGAGATCAAAAGGCGACGAATCTCCGCTCGACAACCCACGACGTCGCTAGTTCTCACCGGCTTCACAAAACGAAGCACAGCTGTACAAGCTGCGACCGTCGATGCGCCCGAAGCCAATGCCAAACGAGCAATATCGCGTTCCCAAACACCGAACAACAAATCACCTAAGCGCACCTCGGGCCGTCGAATTGCACGAGGAGCAAACGTCAGCGCATCAACCGGTGCCGACGGATCCAACCCGAGTTGTCCCACATCTGCAAGCTCCTGATCAACCAGTCGAAGCCATTGGCGCACCAACGGATCAGCAGCCGATGGTCGACCCGGTTCGGAAAAGCGAATGCCCGAACGGCGGCCAGATCGTCCAAGCGCTCCTAACAGCTCCGATTCAGCTCCGCGGTCCATCACGGTTGCGCCCCGGCTGCGAACGACAACGGCCATGTCGTGCCAAGCAATTCCATCTCGTCGGGCGTCCTGTAAGACCTGAACCACCGATTCAGGAGTTAAACTTCTATGGGAACAGATTATTCGTGACCGCTTGGATTTTTGAATTTCACCTTCAAGCACCGCGGCCCCACAGAGCCCCGGCCAAATGGCTACCGCTTCGGAGAATCGAGGCCCCTGACGATCGGCGCTCACACCAACAAGGCGAACCCCAGTAACCAATGGATCCCCGAAATCAGCGGGATCAGTTGAATCGAACGACCTCCCAACCTTTGCAGCCGATGAAAACACCGCGCCAGCCAAAATCAAATCCTCGGTACTCCAGCAATCGACATCATCACACACCACTACCGCATTGTTTCCAAGACCTGAATGGACAAGGTCGCGGGGAGTAGCAATACGCACAGTGCCCACGAGTTCTGGAAACCATCGAGCTAAATCGTGCTTGAACGCCTCGGCACTTAACCTATGCGCGCTTACCCAAACAGCAACCCCAGTCTGTTCGGGCAACCGCGACCCCGCACCAATAGCAGCAGCCGCCAATTCGGTCTTACCAACAGTCCCATCAACGGTTTCTGGCCCGGTCGACAAGCCCGAGTGGCAACCAAGAACTTCGCTTAGGGCACTAGCCAATGCAAACGACTTCCCCGATCTGGTCCCACCGGTTACTAACAATGTGCTCATAGAGCACTAAACCAAAACGGGCGCGCCGTGCACGAGGTACTCGGCTTGACCATCGGCTGAACGACGGGTTTCGGCCATGCCAATCTGCGCTAAATACACTAGGTGTGCATAGGTTTCACTTTCTGCCATGGAACCCCAGCGTTCCGGACGGAACAGAAAATGGCTGTAACCCTCAACCGTGGTCCATCCATCGGCCTGGGAAACCCTCGACAACAGTTCCAAGCGATCCTGGTGGTGGGCCTTCACTTCACGCACTCGCAGGGGTAAATCATCGAAGTCCAGACCATGGGCGGGAAGTACCCGCGAAACCCCGCTGATGGCCGCCACCGCATCCAACGAGGCCAAGAAATTCGCCAATGACGCATCGCCTGATCCAATGCCAGGAACATGGGGAGTGATCGTCGGCAACACGTGATCTCCGGAGATGAATGTACCCGTTTCAGCGTCAAAGAGACACAGGTGATCAAGTGTGTGGCCAGGTGTGTGCACCACTTGCCAATCGCGTCCGCCTAGAGAAACCGAATCGCCACTTCGTACGCGTACATTGGGTTTCGGAAACGGCCAACCTCGCTCGCTTAAGGTCAACGTGGCGCTCTTGCGTAGGGTGGCGTCATCCGCATTGGGATTCCACGTTTTTCCCCAAGGGGCAGCAGTGGCCGGTGAAATCCCGTCGGCAATGCGGACTTCTTGCTTGAACGGCTTCTGCCCAAAATCCGGATGCGCATGCGTGGGGTCAACACAGTCATCGTCATTCACGCATTGATGCAACGGATCAAACATGGTGCGAAAAGAACGATGGGTGATGATCTTTGCGCCGCCCGAAGCTTCGGCCAAACGTTCAGCATTTCCAAAATGATCAGGGTGCGAATGGGTAATCAGGATCGATTTCACCCGAGTAACCGGGATCTCCGCCTGGGCTAAACGCTCCAACAACGAAGACCATGATGCGGGGCCAGGCAAACCCGGATCTATTACATCCACTCCATCAGGCCCCACAATCAAATACGTGTTGATATGCGCGAGACCGGGCAACTCAATGTGTAACTGCGCTCGCAACACACCTGGGGCGACCTGTTCAACCACTGTGCGTGCCGGCTGCTTCTCTTGGCGGACGGGTACCCCCACGGGCGTACTCAACGGCATAGGCGGCTCATTGATCGGCTCAGAATTCACTACACCCGCAGATTCAGCACTCATGCCCACAGACGCTACCGGCAGGGTATGACCAAATTTCATTCGTCGGCATGGTCGATCCCGGACCTGGCAAAAGTTCGGTCAATTTCGTTCCTGGCGGAACGCGGCCATAACATCGTTACGTCAGCCCTCAGATGGTGCGGGCGGAACAAGAATGTCATCCCACGGAACTGCCTCGGAGGCCTCCATGAAACTCAGCATCATGCTTAATTACGCTGGCAATATTCGCGAACTGGCTGGTGAAGTTTCGGCTCTCGAAAAGGCCGGCCTCGATTGTGTTTGGGTGGCCGAGGCCTACAGCTACGACGCTATTTCCATGATGGGTTACCTGGCTGCAAAAACCGAAACCGTAGAAATCGGTTCGGCCATCGTGAACGTGTACTCGCGCACCGCAACCCTGATGGCGATGAGCTTTGCAGGACTTGATTACGTCTCCAACGGACGCATTAACTGTGGTCTTGGTGCATCTGGGCCCCAGGTTATCGAGGGTTTCCACGGTGTGGCCTATGAGAAGCCCATGCTGCGCATCAAGGAATACATGGAAGTTTGTCGGGCCACCTGGAAGCGCGAAGTGATCGATTTTCAAGGCACGACGGTGCAAATCCCGCTCCCACAAGGACTAGGCACTGGTATGGGAAAGCCTCTGAAGTTGATCAACCACCCCGTGCGCTCATCGATTCCTCTTTGGTGGGCATCGCTTAAAGGTAAAAGCGTCGAAGCAACAGCCGAGGTAGCCGACGGCTGGATTCCCATTTTCTATATTCCCGAGAAGGCCGACATGGTTTGGGGCGACGCACTGCAGTTGGGACTCAAGAAGCGCAAACCTGAACTGGGCAAACTTCAGATCCTCGCCGGGGGGACGGTCATGATCACCGAAGATTCTGATTTGATTACCAAAGTTCTCGACGGTGGACGGGCCGGCGCTTCGCTCTATGTGGGCGGCATGGGTGCCCGTGGCAAGAACTTCTACAACGACATCATGAGTTCATACGGCTGGGAGGGCGAGGCCAAAAACATCCAAGATCTTTACCTCGACGGTAAAAAGGCCGAAGCTGCAGCCGCAGTACCCCGCGAGTATCTCGAAGCCGCCGCTCTCGTGGGCCCTGAGGGTTACATCAACGAGAAATTGGCCGCCTACAAACAAGCTGGTGTGACGCACTTGCAAATGGGACTCTCCGGCACCCTCGAACAAAAAGTGGCCACGGTGTCAAAAATGCGGGCCCTGGTCGACCAGATCTAGCGTTCTCAGGGCGAAGTTCAAGGGTCTGGCTCCGGTTCGCATAGAAAAGTCAGACGTTTTCACGTTCCATGTGGCCTCGTGCCGGTCTACTAAACGTTGGCAACGCAGCAAATTCCCTATTTTTAGGGGATTAGTCGGATTTACTTAGCCAAAACGCCGTTCAGTGATTGGCATGGCCTAAAAAACGTTAGTACGGTGGTCCACGTAGGTGACCCGAGTCACAAGATTTGGAACCGATTTGGCCATCCACACACCACGAAATA
>JAYUVJ010000356.1:0-4643 GCA_043754155.1 Acidimicrobiia bacterium | reverse complement strand
TTGGCTCGACTCCTTGCCCAACGGGATCTCTGGCCCCTCATGGCTGAACGTGATGTGTTTGAAAATCGGCAACGATGGATTTGTGAACTTTCGTCGCTGGTTTCAAAAACAGAGAATCGCGACGAACAATTGCGAGCAGCGCAGGAACTACGTGAACTTAGGGATTTGTAGGCCTTGACGAGGAAACGAAAAAGAGATTCCACGACAGCCGCATCAGTGTGTGCGTCTGTAGCGGAACCCGTTGACAAAGGGGTCCGAAAGACGATGCTTCGCCAATCGTTATCGATCGGTATCTCATTGATTCCCTTTGGCCTTGCCTTCGGTGTTTCCTGTACAAAAGCCGGGTTGAGTTGGGTGCAGGCTCTCGGCTTCTCGTCGCTGGTCTTTACGGGTGGGTCCCAGTTCGCTGCGGTTGGAGTATTGGGTGACGGGGGAGGGGTAGCGGCAGCAATTGGAGCGGGCCTTCTGTTGAGTATTAGGTCCTTGGTGTACGGGCTGGTAATGGCCCCAACCTTGACCGGTAGGTTCGTTTATCGTGCTCTGGCCTCGCAGTTGATGATCGATGAATCAATCGCGGTCAGCACGGTTCAATCGACCCCAAGGGCAAAGCGAATGGGCTACTTCGCTGGTGGACTATCGGTGTTCTTCTTTTGGAATATCACCACCGTGATCGGGGCAGTGGCGCTCAAGTCCAATGGCGATTTGGTCACCAAGTTTGGTCTTGACGCCACAGTGCCAGCCGCATTTGCCGCGCTGCTCTGGCCTCGCTTGAAGGATCCTGAAAATCTACGGGTAGCAATCGTAGGTGCGCTTATTGCGGTGGTATTAATCCCGGTTACCCCCGCAGGAATTCCTATCGTCGCTTCTGGATTAGCTGTGATTTTCGCATTCACGAGGATCGGCAAAACTACAGAAACGATAGGTGGACAGACCACTTCCCACCACTCCGGTTCGAACAGCTCCAGTTTGAGGAGCCGCGGAAAAAACGGCGAATCGAGCGAACCGTGAACAGTGGCTGGATTGTGCTCGCTGTGCTGTCAATCGGCACCTATGCCCTCAAATCGGCCGGTCCCCTGCTATTCGGAAATCGCACGCTTCCCCCGTTATTCGAGCGAGTCATCAACCGGCTTCCTGCAGCGTTGCTCGCCGCGCTTGTTGTCACCGCAGCCGCTGCATCGAAAGGCCGACTCGTTGCCGACGCCCGGTTGGTCGGCCTTGCCGCTGCGATCATCGCCCTACACCGCAAAGCTGGTTTCATAACCGTCGTTTGCGTTGCTGCGTTAGTCACTGCTGCTGCCCGAAGATTTGGTGTCTCGTAGTGGAGGGCAAATGCCCAAAACTCAAGCCAATTACTAGATTGGTTTATATGGTGTTTCTGCGATCAACCAGAGATCTTTCAACGCAGATTTGAGGGTGGCAACGACGTCGTGGTCCTCTTCCGGCACGAAATCTCGGAGAACTCCGATCAGGAGTGGCACAAGAACTTCTGCTGAGGGCAGATCGATTCCTCCTCTGAGCGATGCTGCTATATCGAGTGCCAACTCGGTTTTCCAATGCAGGTCGTTGGCGCCAAACTGTTGGCGGGGTTTCACGAGTAGAACTACATCGGAGGGAAAGTGGGCGAGCAGGTGATGGCGTTCGCTCGGTGGAATCTGTTCGAGGATGGCCGACATTGTTCCCTTTATCGCTGATAGTGCGGATCCTTCTGTTATCCCAATGGCTGCCGCTGCACCGAAGAGTGCTTCCATCATTTTGGATGGAAGCGTGGGAGCCTGGGATGGACGGGTGTCGCTGGGGAGAAGGCCAATGTGCAAGTGGGATTCGATTGCATCAACACCGTCGAAAGACTTAACGATTCCTTCAATGAGCGAAGCGTCAATCTCAGTGGCTACGTCACCGTGCAGCAATATTCGAGACCCCTCGGCCATGATGTGAATCCGTGGGAGATCCATCGTCTTGACGATTGGGCCAAGCCTGGAGCGGACGATATCGGCCAAATCTGCATTGGCCGGTTTGAGCGGACTGGCAACGGTGGTGAAGCGGATTCTCTGCTCGATCAGCTGCACCGTTATGAGTGCTGCATTTTGCGGGTAGTTGGTTTGCGACATTTGGAACCCTTCTTTCGAGGTTGGGATTCGTGCGAGGTCAACGGATGGCGTGGTGAAGTTGTCCGAGAATGGCTACGCAACCAATGATGGCAACGGCCAAGATCATGTTGGTTTCGGCCAGGCGAAAGATGGCTCGAACGTTGGGAATAGCGTCGGAATCCTCATTCGCCATAGCTCCAACACTGGCGAGCCTGTTCCGGAGCGAGAACTGACGAGACGAGGGCATCAGCACACCAATTCGCCAGCTAGTAAATATCGCACCTGCAACGAGGACCATTTTGAGTCCGAATACCGCTAGGTACGCGATACCAACATTTGAAGTGACGAGTTGTTCGGGGTTGGCAAGCCCAGCGCTTGCCTTGAGCGAGACAATGAGACCGGTAACCGCAACGATGGCGAGTCCGCCCCCGGCTAGTTGCGAGTATCGGTGCGCAACAAATTGCAACACAGCATTTTGGGCGCCGGTTGCTTTGAGACGATTCGCAAAGACTAGGCCCAAGACTGCAAGCAGCCATGCTCCTGCCGCGCCAGCATGGAAAACGACCACAATAGTTGCCGATAGATCGAAACTATGGCTGGTTACGTTGTGGAGCGCATCGTATTCGGAAGACGAAGTTGGCGCGTCATGAGAGGCCCCAAGTAGCGGCGCTGGACCGTTGATCCTCCCGTTTGTTGATGGATTGTATCGAGCGGTGAAGCTTGGATCAGCGGCACGAAGTGCGCGTCGAGAAGGTGTGTTTGCGGCCTCACTGTGTGAGGGCAACCCACCCGCCCCCGTAATGGTTTCGGTAAAAAGTTCAACCGCCTGAGTGGGGGTATGAACCCGAACAACTAGCATCCAATCTCCATCGGAAGGAAATTCGATGGTAACTCGGTAGGAACCGGCAACACCCGATGGCAACATTGCTGTCGTTGGCACCCGGATGTCGGGGTCTGCTTGGAGTGCTCCAAGGTCAAGCTCGGCACCATTGACTGGAGTCCCGTTGCGATCCGACACCAAAACTTCATAGGTGTGCTTATTGCCATTGGATTCTGTTGGTGAAAGCCTCACGCCGGTAACAGTTTGGCTTTCCTGAACGGGAGCTGTTGATGGCATTTGAGTGCTTGCTGTTGCTGTTGCTGTTGCTGTTGCTGTTGGTGGCAGTAAACCGATCTGAAGGATCAGTAGTGGCCCGAGCGCAATGATGGAAAGTAACCTTGCCGAATTCTTGCGAGTGCGGTGAAAAAACCTGTTCATGGTTTCACTAGCCATACCGTGGTCATCCCGTGGAGTCCTTGGTCGGATTCAGCATGGGTGAGTATGTGGCAGTGGAAGGCCCAGGCTCCCGGGTAAAGGGATGTGACAACCACATCGTAACGCTCGCCCGGGGCAATGTTCAGCGTGTCGGCTTCATAAGGTGCAGGTAGATAGTTGCCGTCTTTGGCCACTACCAGCATGCGATGACCGTGAAGGTGCATGGGGTGAATAATCAACCCTTCGTTCATGAATCGAACGAGTGTTTTTTCTCCAACCTTGGCCACAACCGGCGCTGTGGCAGGGAACCCCTTGCCGTTGATGCTGAAGCCAAGTGGCCCATCGGATAGGATTTCGGTGTATTCGCTGTCATGGGAAGCGAAGGCCGGAACGGGTGTGGTCACACAGTCGACAACAAAGGGGCCTAGCAACCCGAGCGGTACCTGCGCATCGGCGGCGTGGTGGGAGTGGTACATATGCGATCCGCAGTTAATCGGGGTCAGTGTGTACTCATAGGTTTGGCCGGGCTTGATGGGGTCTTGAGTAACGAAGGTGACGCCGTCTTGTTTATTGTCCGCTATTTCGACGCCGTGCCAGTGGATCGAGGTGGATTCTGGCAGGCTGTTCTTTAAACGAACCTTGATGGTTTCGCCTTGCTTTACTCGGATCTCGGGGCCGGGTACCGTCCCGTTATACGTCCATGCTTCATAGCGTGCGCCCGGAGCAACTTCCCACTGCACAACTGTTGTTTCAAGACTAAATACTTTCACGCCGTTCTCAATTGTGGGAGCAAGCTTTTGTCCGCCGAGTCCCTCAGTCTTTGCAGGTGGACCAGCCAAGAACTGCTTCACCACATTGGCGTGTGCGGTGTCAACAGCGGGGTAGTCAGGTTTCTCTTCACCCGTCGTTGCGGGGTCTTGGGAAGTAGCTCCGTTCCCGCCCAGAGCACTCCCTAAACCTCCAGAAGTCTTAGGGCTAACCACAAAGGTTCCCTTCATCCCGGCCTCGGCATGTCCGGCGATCTTGCAAAACCACTTATACGTTCCCGGTTCAAGCGTCCCTAGATCAAGCAACGCTGTTGCTCCAACCGCCAGGGTCTTTGTTGTCGCTACCCCAGTGACGGTAAGGCTGTGCGGAGAGGGGCCTTTGTTGATTACGTTGAGCTGGATTGGTCCTGACGGAAAAGACGCGAGCTGCCCCTTGATAGCGAAATCTGAAAGTGACACGTTTGACCTCACGACTGCCCCGCTTATCGTCGCCCCCGCCGAAGCACCTTTATTTCGAATGCTGAAACCAAAAGC
>JAYUVJ010000355.1:0-3248 GCA_043754155.1 Acidimicrobiia bacterium | reverse complement strand
CTTTCGAGCTGACCCACCATACGAACTTCGTGAACCAATGCAGACTTGTTTAGTAAGCACGCTTTGCTCTCTGCATGGGCTCGTTCCCAAACTGGATCTCCTGGCAACGGGCAGTGTTCAACGGTAAGGGTTCCACTTTCAGACAACGCACGAGTAAGCACAACCCGGCCCGACGTTGTAGCGAGAGTGATCGCTGCATCTTCGGAGTTCATCAACTCTGCAGCATGGTGTAGCAACTTCGTCACGATGGTGTCGATTGAACGATCCGGCGCAAGGGCGCTGGTAAACCGCTCTAAACGTAACACCGCATTGAGCTGCTCACGAAGCACCACATGTTGACGGTAGGCCACCATACAGCCGAGGGCAAAGACGACCGTAAAAACTACCGACACCACGTTGATCACCGTCAGCACCACACCAATGATGGCAACGCTCGCCATTACCAGCGAACCAGCCAGGCCAAGTCCGATATTGCGAATCATCGTACGTAGAGAAATTTTTCCACCGGAGAGAACGATCGCACCGGTTACCAACACGGCGGAGAAGATCATTGCGGCGGCCACACCAAGGAGTAATACCAACCACATCCTGGTTTCGGTAACTTTGGTGTGAGAAGCCAACAATCGTGTGGTCCAAACAACCACTGCAGTTTCAAATGCCGTGATTGCTGCATTGAAAATTACCTTGATGACCGGGAGACGCTGGAAGAAGATTCGGGCCACGGTAGCGCCGAGCACCACCACCACAACGGCAACACGGGAACAGAGCGCTACGGATGCTGCCACGAACGCAAGCTCAAGGAACATGAACGAGTGAACTTCTCGGCCGACCTTTACGTGAGCCGGAAATCCAGCCCCAACAGTTGCGGCCACAAAAGTGACCAGAACCATGATCAATCCACCGTCGAGCGGAGGCTTGCTGGCATGATCAAACGTCGCTGCCAGTCCAAAAGCTAGGCCAAACAACGCCAGGCTGTAAGCCGCCAAAAGCGGCTGCGGGGTGTGAGCCTTCGACGTCGTGGCAGATTTCGTTACATTTCCCATGCTGACGACCAAGCTTGCCCAGACCACTGATTCGCACTCCACTGATTCGCCGACCACTGATTAGCACTCCACTGGTTAGCACTCCACTGATTCGCCGACCACTGATTACTTGACCACTGATTACTTGACCACTGATTCGCACTCCACTGGACGCCGGACCACTGATTCGCCGACCACTGATTCGCACTCCACTGATTACTCGACCACTGATTACTCGACCACTGATTCGCACTCCACTGGTTTCCCGACCACTGATTCGCACTCCACTGATTTGCACTCCACTGATTGGAGGACCAAGCAACACCATTCCATGAGTCGAGCGCCCAGTTCACAAATGGACTGCTTCCTTCACCGATGCCGCGGCAGATGGTTGCGCCACACTCGGCAAGAGGATCAATAGGAGCGACAGAAGGCAAACCCTTCGATGCCTCCTTGAACGCTTCAACTAGATCAATGCTGGTTTCGATTCCCGTCGCAAGATCTTTACGGCCATGTTCCTTATCGGAGTATCCTGTCAGAAGCGTTTTGATCTGCTCAGCGTTCGCCGAAGGAAACGCCTCAAGAAGCAACGCGGCAAGCCCTGAAGTAACTGCTGTTGCCTGCGACGTGCCACTGGCTCGGGTGAGTTGATCGTTAATATTGCTCTTCGCTAAGAACGTATCAATATAAGAGTTCTTGACCCGGAGACTGGCCACATGCGAACCAGGAACATAGAGGTCTGGACGACGACGGGTGCCCGAACTTGTATACGGAGCAACTCCGTACTCGCTACGACCGCCTCGGGAAGTCTCTACTTCAGTCGCGCCCACAGCGAGGATCCTCGGCGAATACGCGGGGCTTGCGAGTTCGTGTCCTGCCCCTTCGTTACCGGCAGCAACAACCACAATGATGCCACGATTCCAAGCGACTTCCGCGGCCCAGGCGAGCGGATCAAGCTTCCAGTTTGAAGTGGCCGGAGCTCCGTAGCTGAGATTCACCACACGGATGTTCATGCCGTTGGCTTGGCGGTTTTGGATGATCCAGTCAAGACCGGCAATTACCTGTGAGGTGTGAACCGTTCCATCCATGGCCCCAACTTTGACGTTGACCACTCGTGCCCCGGGAGCAATTCCGACAAATGCGCCCTTTGCCTTCTCGGGACGATCAACGCCGGCGTCTTTACCCGCGATGATCCCGGCCATATGTGTTCCGTGGCCATAGCCATCAAGGAAGCGAAGATTCGCGTTGGTTGCATCCAGTGAAAGGTCCACGCCATTCACGATGGTTGGCGCACCTGGTACAGGCACTATGCCGGAGTCAATCAACGCAATGTCGACACCTTTGCCGGTGTATCCCTTCTTCCAAAGATCGCGAGCGCCGGTTACACGAGCAATGGATTCAAGCGAACCCGCATCGGTACTCTGTGGTGCGTCTTCATTCGCAGCCTTATCGTTCGCAGCCTTATCGTTCCCAGCCTTATCGTTCGCAGCCTCATCAGTCGCTTGCCTGTCACTCTCTTGCTTGTCACTTGCCGCTTTGTCGTTCGCCGCTTTGTCGGTTGCAGGCTTATCGGTCGCCGCTTTGTCGGTTGCAGGCTTATCAGCAGCGGTCTTGGTAGTCAGCGCCGGGTCGGTCGGCTGCAACACAACATCGTCAACGACGGAATCCACGCCGTTCATTGCGGCAACGCTCGATTGCGCGTCGGCGGAAATTGTGATGACCAGGGAATCAATCGCTGTGAGTGAACGGTCGATTCGTGCCCCGCGCTTCAACAGCGCCTCAGCAACATCTACGAGACGACCAGGCTTTACGTGCACGATGACACTTTTCGCGTTAAAACCCTCCCCTTTGAACGATGGCTGGGCAACAGCTGAGGCTGCAGCGACGCCGGACAGGGTTGCGGCCAGGGCAACCAATGCGACCGAGGCTTTCGTAGTCGTCTTGCATTTCTGAGCGAGATTCTTCACACGAGAGTTATCGGACGTTTCTTTCAAACCTGAACACGTAAAGTGGTTGTTTGGGTCTACCGACCTACCCGAAAAGCGCCTTTCGTGGCATCTTGAGCTATTTGGCCCTATGAATATCCCCAAAACACCCCCGTTTCCCCACGACAACCCGGGCGAAGTTCGCCAAGGATTCGAGCGTTCAGCAAGTTTGGGTAGTGGCAAAGAACGAGGGACCGGATTACCGAAGATGCAGAGCCACCGAATCGCCAACCGAAATGTT
>JAYUVJ010000354.1:0-2174 GCA_043754155.1 Acidimicrobiia bacterium | reverse complement strand
TCGTAACCAACAGGGTTGCGAATCATGCCAGCAAGAAACGCAGCCTCTACCACCGTGATGTCATCAATTTTCTTGTTGAAATAACGTTCCGCCGCAGCCTGAACGCCATAGGAACCTTCACCGAAATAGACGGTGTTGAGGTAACGCTCAAGGATTTGTTCTTTGGAGAGCTGCTTTTCGATCTGTAATGCCAAACGGGCTTCGGTGACTTTGCGGTTGACATTTTGTTTCGAGCTGAGCAAGGTGAGCTTCACCAGCTGTTGCGTGATGGTTGAACCACCTTGGGCAACACCCCCTGCTTCTACGTTGGCCACCATGGCACGAACCGTTGAACGCATATTGATGCCCTTGTGGCGATAAAAATCAGCGTCTTCTACCGCAAGCACTGCATTGATCATGTGTTTGGGAATACGGTCGAAGGTAACGGGTTGCCGATTTTGTTCGCTACGCAGCACAATCATCAAACGGTTTTGCGAATCAACAATTTCGGAGCGTTGATTTAGCGGTTCAAGCGCCCCTAGTTTGGCCACGGGAAAGCTCACGGCACCGTTGAGTTTGGGAAGCTGTGAACCGAGAAGCGCGAAAGCGGCGATCATCGCTGTAACCCCGACGGTACTTCCGATGAGCAGCGTCACCACGCGGGAAAGTTTGCGGATTAGGCGGGCGATTGGGTGCACCTTGTGGGGCGGGCGCCTGCGTCGACGCTTCGAGCGCAAAGAATCACCAGCAACATCCAAGTTTTCTGCGTGAACCGATTCGGTTGTCGAAGCGGCCTGGTATCGCTTAGCCGGCGCTGCTTCAATTCGTAGTGCTGCCGGGTCCGAATGGGACTCGGGGATAAGTACGTCAGAATGAATTGTTGCCACCGGTTTGGTTGTTTTTCTCCGGATGGCCACACGTAAATCGTAGGCCGCACTTTGACCCATGCCACGGACGGTAGGTTCTTGGTAATGTCACCTTTTACTTTACCCGTCGACAGTTCGATCTCTTCGGGTTTCATGTCGCTTCGTTCGGTGGTGATTGCGTCGATTCCCAGTCCGAATCGGGGCACACTCTCTGTTGGTCCGCTGAAGTTCAATGCCTATGGGCTCTGTATTGCTCTTGGGGCAATCGCTGCGGTCTCCTTTGCCTCCAAGCGGTGGCAACGCCAAGGAGGAAACGCTGATGACGTGGCGGCAATTTCTATGTTTGCCGTTCCTGCCGGGGTAATCGGGGCACGCCTCTACCACCTCGCTACCGATTGGAAGTCGTACCGCGGTCACTGGGGCAATGCCGTACGCATTTGGGATGGCGGATTGGGAATCTGGGGAGGAATCGCCCTCGGCACGCTCGTTGGTCTGTATGTAGGACGTAGACGTGGGTGTTCGATGCTGGGGTTGCTTGATGCTGCAGCACCGGCCCTTCCCCTAGCCCAGGCGATTGGGCGCTGGGGAAACTGGTTCAACGTTGAGCTTTTCGGTGGACCCACCACTCTGCCCTGGGGTTTGGAAGTACCCCTGTCGAAGCGCCCAACCGAGTACAAAGCATTTGCGACATTTCATCCCACATTTCTCTATGAATCGTTGTGGAATCTCTCCGTTGTGGCGTTGGTGCTTTTGGTGGAGCGCCGATTCGGAAAGAGGCTGCCCAAGGGACGCCTGTTCGCAGTGTACGTGGCGGGTTATACCTTTGGACGGTTTTGGATTGAACGCATCCGCACCGACCACGCCTCAAAGGTTTTGGGACTCCGTATCAACGAGTGGACCTCTTCGATCCTCTTCATTGGGGCGCTAGCTGTTTTGGCCGTTTCAGTTGCGGGCAAAACCAGCCCAGAAGCCGATGGGGCCGTTGGCAGTCGAGAAAGTTCCAACACCGGGCTCGAGTGAGCAGGCGGCGGTTTTTGGAATTGACCCGGCACCATCGGGGGTAACGCCGCCCAGTGAAACCACCCATCCCGGGCCGCTTCGGTTGGGATTGGCATCGGAGAGAAAGTTCCATCCGTTGTTGTCGGCGCCTCCAGAGGACACCACCGGCGGTTCGGTCGACGTCCAAGCGACGCTGATGGGGCCCGAATCGAATCCAGTGCCGTCGGCCTTTGTTCCCGTCATTCGTATCAGCACAGGTGATTCAGGGCGAGTTCCTTTGATCGAAAATCCACAAACCACGCCATGGTAAGTAAGCCCACTTACTTTCAG
>JAYUVJ010000353.1:0-9216 GCA_043754155.1 Acidimicrobiia bacterium | reverse complement strand
GCGCCAGCAAAAAAATCGAGATAGGTGCGTCCGGCGGAATCGGTAAGCGTTGAACCAAGAGCGGAGGCGAACTCGGTGGGGAAGCTTCGGCAGTAGGACCGGACGTTGGATTCACGTCGGTCATAGATACTGGGAACTTCGACGACTGCGGGCGCAGTGGCGGGGCTGCAAGCTGGATCTGTACAAGACTTGCTTGTGTTGTTATGGGTATTGCTGTGTTGCGTGTTGGGGGGAGCGATGATGTTCACGTCACCTATCACCATCTTTCTTTGTTAGAAGGAGCCTTCAACAATAGCGACTCTAAGTGCTACATCGGTTCCTTTGCCTTGAAGTTGTGTCAAATGGCCTATATCGGATTTTACAGATCGATTGTCGGGGGACTGCCCGCTGCTCGTCAGCTGTTGTGATTGGCGGGAGTTGCAGTGATGGCGGTGCCCAATTTGCCGGCCCCAGCGGCTCAATCAGTTGCTCAAATCAACGCAGATACCAAAAATTGTTGGCTCGGTGGTGATTCGTTGTCCCGAGTTGTCGCTGATTTTCAAAGCAGCGGCTCGGGATCACTGATGTGAATTACTGAGCAATTACAACCATTCCTTCAGGTGCCGATTAGTACCTTGGTCAAACGCAACCGAAATACCGTGCTCAGCACTATTTCGAGTTACTTCAATGCAAAAACGCCAGACCTGAGCGACTGCTCTGACCTGGCGTTTCGTTGGTCGGGCTAGCGGGATTCGAACCCACGACCTCTTGACCCCCAGTCAAGCGCGCTACCAAGCTGCGCTATAGCCCGTGACACCTCAAACATAGCCGATACCAACACGACGATGGAGGTATTTTCCGGCTAATCCAGGTCCACTACCTCAGCCAGACGGAAACGGACGAGTCGGGTTATGAAATCAAGCGGGATTGGGTTCGAGAGCATGAGCTTCACCGTATTTTTTGAACATTTATAGGTGGACAACTCGGCTTGAAATTCGTTGTCACCAGCAGGGAGCGGATAGAGGCCGATGTGGTACTTCCAGCCTCCGAAGTACGTGATGGCTTTGCCATTCACCTTGTAGGCGGCGATTTGGTAACTGATCGATTCGGTTGCATTGGGCGCCGCCTGTTGGATGGCTTTTCGGACGGTTTCAAGTACCGGGCGGACTTCTAGGGGGAACGAAGCAATATAGGCATCGACGGATCCGAATGAACTGGCCACCTCGCTGTCCTACCAAAACGCAGAACAGCATGTAGACAAGTTGCTACTCGACGACTTCGAAGGTCATTCCGGCATGGGTGCGTAGTGCGGCAATAAGGGTGTCGCCCATGGCGATTGCGGGGGTCCAGAAACCCCCGCCGACGACTGAGCGAGGTTGTTGGAGAAGGCAAACCGCTGCTTCGCCGAGCATTTTTGCCGTTGAGCCATAACCGGGGTCTTGATCGCCAGTGACTTTGGTGGTCATGGTTTGGCCAGCTCCGGTTTTGCCGAAGAACCGGATGTCGTAGAAGCCCTTTTCCTGTGCTTCAACCGATGGTCCTTCGCCGGGCTTGGGAAGCACGTATTTGTTGAGTAGCGAGCGAATGGGGCCGAGGGCTGTGGCGCCCATGAAACTCGCCAAGCCACCGGTAAGCACGGCTGCTTTTGCTAGGCCACCGGGACCTTTGCCCATCATCATGGCCTCGTCGTACACAAACCCATCACCCCATGCACGGCCCAGGAGCGCGTGCGTTCGATGCACGATACGGGTGTTGACCGACGCCATTACAAAGGGCCCTACCCAACTTTGCGCCGCCTTGTCATATTCGGGAATGGTGACGTTGGGTTGAAGAACACCAGCGCGCATATCTTTCGGTGCGAGTGCATAGGGATTGCTTAACACCTTGCGCAGTGCGGGATTCCTGCGAAGCTCCTCAGCCACGTTCATCATGCTGGCCACCGTGCCACCGCTGGCCGCACCCTTCATCGACTTGACCCGCATCTTGATCTCGGTGCACGTCGACCCGAACTTGTCCTTAGCCTGCTCCTGGGTAAACCATGTTCCGAGATCGGAGGGGATCGAGTCAAACCCACACGAATGCACAATTCGCGCACCCGAGGCCACGGCCGCATCACTATGGGCATCAATCATTTTCTGCATCCACTGCGGTTCGCCGGTGAGATCGCAGTAGTCGGTACCCGTAGTAGCACACGCTGCAACCAACTCTGAGCCGTAGAGCGCATAGGGGCCGACGGTTGAGATCACGAGTTTTGTGGAACGAACAAGAGCCGTCATGGCAGCAGCATCGGATGCATCGGCCACGAGGTGCTCCACATTCGCGCCCGTGGATTTCGTAACCTCGGCAAGCTTCGTGACACTGCGCCCTGCTATGGCCCAATTGAGGCCCTTGCCAGTCGTTCCGTGGCGGCTAACCAGGTATTTGCACAGAATCTGACCAACAAAACTTGTGGCCCCAAACACCACAACATCAAATCTACGATCAGCAATGTTTGTCATGGCACTTCCATTTGGTCGAGCTTCAATCGGACGGTGAAGAACACCATTCTCACATTCCGGCATTTGGTTTCACACCTTCGCTGGTCGAGCCGTCGCGTTAATCTCGTCGCATCGTCATAATTCAGCGAATGTCGTTGACCGAACGTTCTATTTCGGGGCGCTTTGGACGATTGCTACGCCGATGATGGCGATCAGGCCTCCGAGAAGTACAAGTGAGGAGAGCTTTTCGCCGAGCAGAACGGCTCCGCCGAGTACTCCGAAGAACGTGGAGAGATAGGCAGCGGAGCCAGCTTGCATGCCCGTGACGCGCTGGAGCAATTCGGAAAAGCAGACGAACGAAAGTGCCAAACCAATCAACGAAAGGTAGGTGAAGTTCAGCCAGAATTGCCAGGGGAAACGCATGTGGGAGCGATCATCGGGAGCGGCGAGGAGCCCAAGGATGACCGATGACAGCAGTAGCTGCATACCAACGACCATGAGGCGATTGAGACGGGGGAGGGGCATGCGTCGGTACATGATCGAACCGATGGCACTTCCAAACGCTGCGGCCACGCCAAAGGCAATACCAATGGGTTTGATGTTGCCGTGAATGGCTCGCCACGCCACCAACGCCGTGCCGCACAGGCCGATGGCTAAACCCAGAACCGTACGTGTGGTTACTTTTTCTGAAAGAAAGGTGGGCGCCAAAACGGCCAGGAACAACGGCATGGTGTTCGACAGGATGGAGTTGACTCCAGCGGGTGAATTCTTCGAGGCAAGGAACATGCAGGCGGTGGAAAGCCCGGTCATGAACAGCGCAATTGAGGCAATTCCCGTCCACTCGGCTTTGCCTCGCGGCCAATCAGATTTTTGGGCACGAGCAATGGACACCAAGAGCAACCCACCAACGATGGCTCGGGCCGCAGCAACCGAAAGCGGGGGGGCGTACCGGCTGACTACCCGCATGGCCACGGTGTTCATGCCCCAACAGCCAGCGACGGTCAGAAAGATCAACCACGTAGGCACGCCGACGAGGGACCGTTTGGCAACTGGGCTCTCCATCAAAGCTGGCGGTGATGTGGTGGCGCTCACCCCTCCAGCATCACTCAAACACCTCGAAGAAGCGATTCCGTACCGTTGCAAACGCTACATCGCTGGCATGCTTTTGTTATGACTGCGCCTCAATTCGATCAACCGACCCCAAAACCTGACACGGAAATCTCGTCAACCATGGCCGCAGCGGCGAACGGAGTAGCCAATGCGAATATGGAAGCGGCGGTCAACTCTGTGGCAGTTGGTCGTTTAGTCGATGTCGAGCCGGTCACATCTATAAGTGAGCCGTTGGGGCCTGGCGATGTGAAGCAGGTGATCGTGATCCGTCGTGATCTGCATATGCGACGAGGCAAAGAGATTGCTCAGGGTTCACACGCGTCAAGTGCCTGGATTTCTTTCGCCGTTGCCGACGCACTGCGCCGAGGGGACACGATGCTCGATCTTTCCACTATCAGCGAAGCGGCGAAGCTTTGGCTCACGTCATCGTTCCGTAAGGTAACCCTTCAGGTGCAGACGGAAGACGACATCGTGGCCCTTCATGCCCAAGCGGTGGCCGCCGGGTTGGAAAGCCACTTGATTACCGATTCAGGTAAGACGGAATTCGGCGGCAATCCCACGATTACAGCACTAGCTATTGGCCCCGACCGAGCAACCTGCATTGATGCTATTACCGGCCATTTGGGAATCTACTGATTACCTTTCGCAGTGGTAACAAGCAGTACCCGGATCAACGTTTGATCGCATCGAGGAAGCCCGGCCTTTTGACGTAGGACGACGCACTCCATTTGATAGCAAGAACGCAACGTCTTTATTGGGGTTAGGTGAATGTCGATCTATAGGGCTTTGAGGATCTACCGTTTGTGGGTCTTATGCCTCACGCCCCCTTCGCAGTAGGATTGGTTCAACCTGAACCGAATAGCTTCCCGGTCGATGGGATAGTTGACCAGGTGGCCGCAGCGTTGAAGGAGTGTGGCGCCGTGGTGGTGGTCGCTCCACCTGGAACGGGCAAGACCACACGTTTGCCGTTGTTGTTGGCTTCAGCCGGTGGAGCCGACCGATTGATCATCACCGAACCTCGGCGGGTGGCGACGAGGGCCGCAGCGGTTCGTATGGCCTCCACGCTGGGTGAACAGGTGGGGCAAACGGTTGGCTATCGCATGCGTGACGATACCAAGATCGGCCCGAATACCCGCATCGAAGTGGTGACCGAAGGCGTATTCGTACGCATGCTCCAAGACGATCCCAGTCTCGAAGGTGTTTCCACGATCTTTTTTGACGAGATTCACGAACGCAGTCTTGATGTCGATCTGTCCTTTACGTTGGCCCTTGATGCGCGGGCGGTGTTGCGCCAGGATCTCAAGATCGTGGTCATGTCGGCCACGCTGGAGGGGGAGCGTTTAGCGGCCTTGTTAGCTGCGCCGCTTGTTCGCACCCAGGTAGTAACCCATCCAATCACGATCATCGAGCGACCGACGTTGATGGCTGATGTAGCCAGCGGTGTAGCGGACGCTCTCCATGATCAAATGGTACGTGCTTATACGAATACCGCTGGCGTCACTGATGTGGTTGGGGATATTCTGGTGTTCCTTCCTGGTTCGCCAGAAATCCGCCGAGTGGAAAACGAACTACGCCGCCGACCTTTGGGCCCCGGTGTGGTGGTTTATCCGCTCACCGGGTCGCTATCGCCCGATGCCGCCGCGCTGGCGCTCAATCCCGCTGCCGACGGGGTGCGCAAAGTGGTTCTGGCCACGGCAGTAGCGCAAACCAGCATCACTATTCCTGGCGTCCGCACTGTGATCGATTCAGGATTTACGCGTCGCTCCGCGTATGACCCGTTAACGGGAACTACTCGTTTGGTAACTGAGCGGGTAAGCAAAGCCACTGCCATTCAGCGGGCGGGTAGAGCCGGGCGTGAAGCGCCGGGATGGGTTGTGCGCTTATGGTCAGCGACGGAGTTTGATAGATCAGCCGACAATGACGTGGCCGAGATCGCCGACAGCGAACTTTCCGATTTGGCGCTCCAAGTGGCACTGTGGGGAGCAACCGATCCGCTGGCCTTGACATGGATTGATCCACCGCCGACGCATCATTGGTTGGTGGCGCAAACCCTGCTTCGCCGCTTAGGTGCCCTTGATGATGGCGGCAACGCAACGGAGATCGGTCGCGCGTTGGGTTCGCTGCCGGTATCCACTCGTATTGGCGCCATGTTGCTCCGTGCGGCGCAAACTAAGGATTCCGACACCATCAGTCGAGCTTGTTCCTTGGCGGCACGGTGGAGTGGCGGATCGTCGACATCAGGACGCCTTCGTTCAATGTTACGTGTGCATACTGATGATCGGGTGGATCGGGGTGCGGCAGGTGAAACAGTTTTGGAATCGCAGTCAGACGGTTCGCTGAGTTTGGCTGCTGGTGCTTCGATCGACAGGTTGAGTAACGGGTTGAGTAACAGGTTGAGTAACGGGCAACTGGCCATGGTGGCCTATCCGGAACGTATTGCTGTGCGGGCTGGTGACGATCCGGGGCGTTATCAACTGGTCTCGGGAGGCGTGGCCACGTTGGGTAACGACGACCCGTTGCGAGGAACCACGGTGCTCGTAGCTGTTGACCTCGACGGTGATCGGCGAGCGGGGCGAATCTATGAAGCAGTAGCCACCACAATTGACGAAGTTCTGGCGCTCGGCCAAGCCCTTGAGGTTCGTCGTCGATCGACCCGTTTACCCATCGGACGGATTGAAACCACGGAACAAACGTGGATGGGTTCGGCGATGTTGCGTCAGCAGGTTGTGGAATCATCCGCCGATGACATTGCGTCTGCAGCACTCGCCGATCTCGACCTTGCCTCGGTTTTGACTGCTGGCGGTGTGGGTTCACTTCGCGCTCAAGTTGCCTTACTCATCGGTCTCGATGGCTCGGAAAACGAATGGCCCGATTGGTCAATCAGCGCGCTTATCGATTCTGCTGAGGATTGGCTTATGCCAGCGTTGCGTGGTCGTAGTGCCAAAGACCCACTGAACGGCTTGGATCTTTCTGGCGTTCTTCGCGACACCCTGGCTCATGAGCTTCGCAGACGGCTTGATTCGGAAACGCCAATCCACGTAACCATCCCTACTGGGCGTGATGTGAAGATCGACTATCTCGACGACGGTGGGCCAACTATCGAAGCGAAGCTTCAAGAATTTTTCGGTACCCGTCAGGGCCCAAGTATTGCCGGTGGACGAATCCCGTTGCGGTTGGTGCTGCTATCTCCAACGGGCCGTCCGGCAGCGATTACGGCGAACCTCGGCGCGTTTTGGGCCACGGGCTATGCGGCAGTTCGTACCGATCTTCGCGGTCGCTATCCCCGTCACCCCTGGCCCGAAGACCCAACCGCTGCCATCGCCACGGCCCGAGCAAACCCCGCGGAACCTAAGCGGACATAGCTTTCGCCTGGCACGGTAGCAAAGAGCATAGGGTTGGGCAGTTGTGATGATGAATAGGCAGCCCAGCCAACCCATCGCAAACCCTTGGAGTTTGATCTCTGTCAAGCAACGCTCGAGGCGCGGCTACGAGCACTAAACGAGTTGGCCCAAGAACTTGCCGACGACATCGAGGTAGGTGGGGAACTGGTCGTAGCGAATGTGATGTCCAGCTCCAGCTATTTGGTGCCACTGCAGAAGGGGATTGCTCACGCCAGCTTCGGTGGCAAGTGCTTCGGTGATGATGGCGCCACGATCAGCCCGGTCGCCCAGGAGGAGCAATGACGGTGAGGTGAACGCGACAACTCGCTCTCGCCATGGTGACCACGTCGGAAGGAAGGGGCCGAATACTGCAACGTCTATCTGCAGGCGACCGTCGGTAGAAAGCGCGATATCGACGGGGTCCCATAGAGGCTCATCGTTTGTGCGCATAGCAATCGCTTCGACACGGCTCTTGGTTTGGATGTCAACAATCCACTCCAGCCACGCGGCAGTTCGTTGAGCCCGAACATCAACACTGGCGGCCAACTCGACGTCGGTGGGTTCAAACCATGCCGGGTCTTCCAACACCACGCCCCGGGTGCGATTGGGATAGTCGGCGGCGAACTTGGCGATGGTCGAGCCGCCCATGGAGTGCCCAATCATGGCCGGGCGATCGAGACCCAACTGGGTGACCACCTCAAGCAGATCGGCCACACGCTTCTCATCGTCAAAGGAGGTGCCGACCCGATCCGACAATCCGTGGCCCCGAGCGTCGTAAGCAACAACTTCCCATTGCTCGGCGAACGCTTCGGCGGCTCGGGCGAAGTACAACGCGCAATCGGTAAAACCATGCACAAACACCAGCGGGGGTTTTGTTACCCCGTCGGTTGATGGTGAACGGAAGTACCGCAGCGATACGCCGTTGGAGTCGATGCGCCCCTGCGGCCATTGTTGCATGGCCGAGATCATTGGGTGATCGGAAACCAGATCGCTCACAGGGAGTTGAAGTGGTCGATAACGGGCTGGTTCTTTTCGAGCACTGCCAGCGCGGCATCGCGATCGAGCGGCGGTAAACCAACGGCACAGAACGTGGCGCCAGCAGTGGCCAGACCTTCGATATGGGCGATATTGGCTTTGGTTCCAAACACGCCGAGGGTCAACGTCTGGGGATCGCGACCCGCGTCTTCGGCGGCTTTGAGCACGTTGGTCCAATTGTCCGCAATGGAATAACGGCCCTCGATGGGCATCCAGGCATCACCAAACTCGATCAAATGGCGCAGCGTCACCGGAGAAGCGGCGGCACCAAACACGATGGGCGGACCGGGTTTCTGAATCGGTTTCGGCCAGGCCAAGGCCCGATCAAACTTCACGTATTCGCCGTTATAGGAAGCTTCGTCTTGAGTCCACAGCTCCTTACAGGCCAGCACCTTCTCGCGCAGGATCGCTCGTCGACGGGTGGAATCGGTTCCGTGGTTTTCCATTTCTTCAATGTTCCAGCCGTAGCCCACGCCCAAGATAGCCCGGCCGTTGGAAAGATGATCGAGAGTGGCAACTTGCTTGGCCAACCAGATTGGATCGCGCTGAGCTACCAAGGTAATGCCCGTCGCCAACTTCAGTTTCGTGGTTACCGCTGCTGCGGTAGCGAGGGCAAGAAACTGGTCGTGAGTGCGCCAGTACTCCTCAGGAAGCGGTGGTGCGCCTTCTCGTCCGCCCCAGGGTGTGATGCGGGAGGCGGGGATATGTGAGTGCTCGGGAACCCACATTGCGTCATACCCTCGGGCCTCAAGTTCACGAGCCAATTCGGCGGGCTGAATACCCTTATCGGTGGGGAAAATAAGTGCGCCAATTTTCATGGAGTATTCCTTCATTCGCTGTCGTAGTTCGCCGGGAGGGCGTTCGGGAGAGAAGAAGAGAAGATACTGCAAGCACCTTCAAGCTTCCGATTCGGGCTCCGAGCCAAAAAAGCGCGTGAACCGTTTCGGTGGCATGTCCCGAGCTGAACGAGTGTTACGGCTTAGTACCGCTTGTGCGTCGTACCGCTTGTGCGTCACTGATCTACGACACCAATTGTGTTGCGAGTTGATTAAAGGCCGGTGCATCAGGCCGCTCCGTAGAAAACGATAGCCAGAACATGCCTAGGCTGCTCGGCTTGCCCGGGGAAGTTCCGGGCATTTCAAAAGGGGAGAATGCATATGAAGCGTGGCCTAATCGCCGTTCCGCTTGTCGTAGCGTCGTTGTTCGCAGCGAGCTGTTCCAAAGACAAAGCAACC
>JAYUVJ010000352.1:0-17366 GCA_043754155.1 Acidimicrobiia bacterium | reverse complement strand
CTATCGGGATAAGTCCGTGGCTTCCCCCGTCAAAGAACTTCCTGTAGACAGCACAAATCCTCCGGTCTGCGCGCATAATTCATTCTTCTGATTCCCGTTCTCGTTCCTCAGGTAACACGGACGGGCGTGGACGGCGGGAAGAACTTTTGCTCTATGAACGCGCGTTGCTGCTCATGGAAGTTCGTTTCGATTTTTCGGAGTTGATTGCATGAGTGCAACGTCGGCGTCTCCTGTTGAACTACAACGATTGGGTGCAGCTCTACAGGGCTGGAGCAACGCGGTCGACCTTCACCGCAGCCTCCTCGCAAGATTCCCCAAAACCTCTGCCGACGCACAAATAGTTCAGGCGCTGGTGGTATACGTCCGTTTGATCGCCGTGGAAGTTGAAGATATTGCCCGAAAATTTCTGGTGGCCGACTCAATTATTCCCATACTCTCTGCGAGGTCGTTGACCGTATCGAAGAGGAAGGTCCCGAAGGTCAAAGCACAGCCTCAGGGTTGGCAGGAAGCATTGGCGCGTCAGCGGTTAGCTCGTGCGAATACAAAAGCGTTGGCTGCGCTGAGGAAGGGGCTTGCGTCGAACAAGAAGAGAAATGAACAACTCAAAGCCCTTCTCGGCGACACAGCGGCAACGTACCTTCGAGCCGACGGAACCGGAGATGGCCGAGTAGTACAGGTGTTCGGGGATCTCATAAGCGCGCAGCACATCATTGTGTTTGTCCCCGGGATGGACAACGAGATTAACGATTACCGAACGAGTCTTCAGAAACGCGCCCAATCCGTATTGGCTGAAATGCAACGACAAGCAGGTCCCGGGGTTCCAGTTGCGGTAGTGGCCTGGCTTGGCTATGACACACCCGACTACACGCCAGTTGGACTGATAACCCAAGCTCCAACGTTAGGCAAAGCGCGGGAAGGGGCAAAAGCACTGGAAACCGATCTCGAGACAGTGCGCCAACAAAATCCAAGTGCACATATCACTGTACTTGCCCATAGCTACGGCACCGTGGTTTTGCGAGAAGCAATGCGGCGTGGACTCAACGTGAGCGATGCCATTGCCGTAGGAAGCCCCGGTATGAACACCACCTCGCGTAAGTTGCTTCTTTCTCCTAACGTGAAATTCTGGGCCAGTAAATCTAAAAAGTCGACCTGGTCTATTGGGTCTAGGACAATCGTGACGGTTCCCGTGGACCCTATTTCGGTGCTCCCCACCCACGGCGAGGATCCGTCGGCAAAAGGCTTTGGTGCCAACCGGTTCTCTTCCGGCGACTCGATAGGTCATTCGGATTACTTTCGAGCCGGAACTGCAGCGTTGCGAAACATTGTGGCCATCGGGCTGGGTCGTCCGCCAACGTTCACTCCCGACCCGCACCCGAAAGTCTTAACGCACGTCCGACCGGCCAAAAAACTTCCGATTCGCTCCCCGACGCCATGATTTTTTAGGCGACGATGGGTGAGAACCGAAGCCCAACGGAGGTGAGAGGTCGAGCGTTCCGGTGGATTTGGCCGCTTTTGCAGGGATGTGAGCGGTCGAACTCGGATTTTGGCCTACCAAAACCTAAAGTTTGGGTGGGCAAAGCCTTTGATTTGCGCTGACGAACTTTTTTCGGATAGTTTGTGAGCGGATTCACAAGCGGGCTTGCGCTTTTGCTCATAAGCCGTCAACATATCCGTCAAACAAGCGTTCCCCGACCACCTCGGAATAGGTCCAAGTGCCCAACCAACCTCCCAAGACCGAAAGCCCCGCTGACTATAAGCGGCAGAGCTATCAAGGTCTTGGCGACGGCATGAGTAGGGCGATCGAACTTGCTATCACCCCGGCAATTTTCGGTGGCCTCGGCTATCTGCTCGATCAAAAATTCAACACCCAGCCAACGTTCATGATTGTGCTCGTCGTGCTCACGTTGATTGGCATGTTTGTGCGTAATTGGGCTGCCTACAAAATCAAAATGCTAGAACTTGAAGCCCAGGCAACTGCGGCAGCCGAAGTGAAGCGCTCAGCCTTGGCCGCAACGCCACGCGAAATCATCAGCGTCACTTCGCCCGGTGAGTTTGCTAACCGCGACCGCTTGCCTTCAGGGGTGACGCTATGAGTGTCGATGCGTTTACCGGAGCCGATCTTGGCCCGGCAGTCGAAGCTCAAATCGTGAAAGACATGCTTCGCCGCACCTGGCCGATCTTGCCTGCAGTCGTCTTGCTCGTGGCCGTTCTCGCTGGTGCCAACGGGGCGATTTCGGTTGGTTACGCCATGGCGTTAGTCATCGTAAATTTCGTACTTGCCGCCGTCATGTTGACCTACGCCGGAAGAATTTCGTTCGCAGCGCTCGGTGCCGCGGCATTATTCGGCTACCTTTTGCGACTCGGATTACTCACGGTAGCGGTACTTGCTGTGCGTAACGCCTCGTGGTTTCGTCCGATCCCACTCGGTATCACCATCATCGTCACGCATCTCGCCCTGCTGATTTGGGAAATGCGTTACATCTCTGCAACCCTCGCTTTTCCGGGCCTCAAACCAGTTAAAGCAACTACTTTAACGTCGTCTGATCCAAAAATGTCTCTGTCAAAGCCAAACCAATCCAACCGCGCCCACGTTGGCGCAGAGGAGTAAGCGGTCGTGATTCTCGCTTCACTTGAATTCCCACCAATCAGCCATCTGCTGGAGTGGAAAAATCTTTTTGGTTCTGGGGCCGTTGGCTTCAACAAGATTGCATTGGTAAACGTCGCCGCAGCGATTCTCACCCTTGGCATGTTCTTTCTTGCCGCCTCCAAGAAGGGCTTGGTTCCTAAGGGCATCCAGAACTTCGCCGAAGCCGGGGCCGATTTTGTGCACCACGGCATTGCCGAAGAAGCCATGGGTCACGACGCCAAGCCCTACGTGCCGCTGCTAACCGCACTGTTCTTCTTCGTGTTCTTCAACAACATCTTCGGCGTTATCCCAGGCATCCAGATGCCAGCGACCGCCCGCATGGCCGTGCCGGCAATCTTGTCGCTGACGGTCTGGCTCGTCTTCATCGGAGCCGGTATTAAATCACAGGGGTTCGGTCACTACTTCAAGGGTGCGCTATTTCCTCCGGGGGTTCCGAAGGCGCTCTACATCCTCGTCACGCCTATCGAGTTCATCTCGACCTTCCTTGTTCGCCCGTTCTCGCTCGCCGTTCGTTTGTTCGCCAACGTGCTCGCTGGCCACATCTTGCTTGCAACATTCGGAATCTTGACTCACACGCTCTTCACCGCCAACACCGCAGCTCTGAAGCCAGTCGCCATCCTTCCGTTTTTCATGCTTGTCATCATGACTGGCTTCGAAATCGGCGTGGCCTTTCTGCAGGCCTACGTATTCACCCTTCTCACCGCCGTATTTATCGGTGGTGCCGTGCACCCGGAGCACTAAGAGCCCACTCTTCGTGCCTGGCTGCGTAACAACAGCAGCAAACAGCGCCGTTCGCCGTCTTCGTGGTGGTTGTCCAGGCGCAGCATCAACCGCTCCACAAACTTCATGCAGTAACCACACGTAGAAACAACCTCAAGGAGACACCATGAGCATCCTCGCTCAAGCACTCAACGCAGACGCACAAAAGGCCGCAAACGGCGCCATCAACGCTGGTACCGCTTATGGTCTCGGCGCCATTGGACCCGGCATTGGCATTGGTTATCTTGTTGGTAACGCTGTACAGGCCATGGCCCGTCAGCCAGAAGCAGCCGGCATGGTTCGTACCACCATGTTTCTCGGCATCGCCTTCACGGAAGCACTTGCACTTATCGGCTTCGTAGTTTTCATTCTTCTGAAGTTCGCTTAATTCTGTACCCGGAGGGTTCGGTATTCCCGAATCCTCCAACCTCAGTTTTCAGCAATATCTAAACAGGCTGGACATCAGCTCGTTGCACCAAGTCAAACACCAAGCGAGTGTCGGGAATCTGGCAATCGTCGAAGTTCCCGCCTCAATTCACTAGCTTCAACCCGTTCGGAAAGAGAACCATGCGCCTCAAGAAGCTCCTTGCGACGACCAGCCTCGCCGCCTTCATCATCCTTAGCCCGGCGGCTACGCATTTCGCGTCGGCAACAACGGAAACCACTATCGCCGTCGAAGGCGCAACTGCAGAAGCCCCCGTTGAGGGTGCTGCAACGGAGGGCAAGGTCAAGTTGACCGAGGCCGCTGAGCACTGCATCAAACAGCTTGAGGCTGGCGAGCCCATCGACAACTGTCAAAAAGCTCCGAACCCCATTCTCCCTCCCGTTAACGAGCTCGTATGGGGCGCCTTGGCGTTCTTCATCGTGTTCGCCGGGTTGGCGAAGTTCGCCCTTCCTGCGCTGAACAAGACCTTGGCTGCTCGTAGCGCCAAGATCGAAGGTGACCTCAACGCTGCCGCCAAGGCCAAGTCCGACGCCGAAGCCGAAGGCGCCAGCTACCGCACCAAGATCGGTGACGCCAAGGCAGAAGGCGACAAGATCCTCGATGATGCCCGTGCTCAGGCCGAAATCGTCCGCCGGGATGTACTAGCCCGTGCCGAAGCCGATGCCGCAGAAATCCGTCGCAAGGCCACCGAAGAATCAGCTGCATCCTCAACCCGCCTCAAGGGCGAACTCGAAGGACACGTTAAGCGTCTCTCGGTTGATCTAGCCGAGAAGGTTGTTGGCGCCAACCTGAACCGCGAGACCAACGCTGCGTTGGTTGACAAGTACATCGCCGAATTGGCGAAGTGATTTTTCGATGAGCGCTTCACCTACCGCAGAAGGCTACGCCGCAGCCTTTTTTGAGATGGCGAAAGCCGAAGGCGTACTGAACACCGTGGGCAACGAGCTCGCATCGTTCTCACAAACCTTCGAATCAAGCCCTGAGTTGCAGCAACGTTTGACCGACCAGTTTTTGCCGGTCGAGCGTCGTCAATCCACCATCGTTGATCTGCTCGGTGGCAAGGCCAACCCAACCACTGTCAACTTGATCTCCACCCTTGTTGGGGCCGGCCGAGCCAAGGAATTGCCTGCCGTTGTGCAGGGACTCCTTAGCCGCACGGCAGCCGCATCGGGTCAAGAGTCGGGCGAAGTTCGTAGCGCCATCGCCCTTACCGAGGATCAGCAGCAGCGCCTCACCGTGGCCGTTGCCAAGTCAACCGGTCGTGCTGTTGCGCTCACCTTCGTGGTTGATCCTTCGTTGCTTGGTGGCGTAGTTACTCGCATCGGCGACACCGTGATTGATGGTTCCGTGAAGAACCGTCTCGATCAGTTGAAGGCTGCGGTCTGATCGGCCCATTAAGCCATCGATCTCGCACCTCTCGACTTCGCTTCAACATTTCGTACGTACACAAAGTAAGAACCACAGGAAGACACCTGACATGGCTGAGCTAACCATCAACGCAGACGACATTGCCGCCTCATTGCGCAAGAGTCTCGAAGGCTTCAACCCAACGATTACCTCTGAGCAAGTGGGAATCATCACCGAAGTGGGCGACGGTATCGCTCGTATCGGTGGACTTCCGGGCTGTGCCGTAAATGAGCTGTTGGAGTTCGAGGGTGGCATCTTGGGCCTCGCTCTGAACCTCGACGAAGACTCCATCGGCGCCGTGGTTCTTGGCATCGTTGACCACATTCAGGAAGGCCAAACCGTTCGCGCAACCGGACAAATCTTGGCTATCCCGGTAGGCGACGGCATGCTTGGTCGTGTGGTGAATCCACTCGGTGAGCCCATCGACGGTAAGGGTCCGATTGCCAATCCGATCATGCGCCGTGTGGAAATTCAGGCGCCGGGCATTGTAAAGCGCAAGCCGGTAAAAGAACCGATGCAAACCGGTATCAAAGTTATCGACGCCATGACCCCTATCGGCCGTGGACAGCGCGAACTCATCATTGGTGACCGAAAGACCGGCAAGACCTCCGTCGCCATCGACACGATCATCAACCAGCGTGGCCTGGGTGTGAAGTGCATCTATGTAGCTATCGGCCAAAAGGGTTCGACAGTTGCCGAAACCGTTCGTTCGCTGGAAGAAGCCGGCGCCATGGAATACACGGTTGTGGTTAACGCACCTGCCGCCGACCCAGCACCGTTCCAGTACTTGGCTCCATTCGCTGGAGCCTGTATCGGTCAGCACTGGATGGAAAATGGTGAGCACGGATTGATCGTCTACGACGACCTTTCCAAGCAAGCCGAATCGTACCGTCAGATGTCCTTGCTGCTGCGCCGCCCACCAGGCCGCGAAGCATACCCAGGCGACGTTTTCTACCTCCACAGCCGGTTGCTTGAACGTGCAGCGAAGCTTTCCGATGCCATGGGCGGTGGTTCGCTTACTGCGTTGCCCATCATCGAGACCAAGGCCGGCGACGTTTCCGCCTACATCCCAACCAACGTGATTTCGATCACCGACGGCCAGGTGTTCTTGGACCTTGACCTATTCAACTCCGGGGTTCGCCCAGCCATGAACGTAGGTATCTCGGTTTCTCGCGTAGGTTCCTCCGCTCAGATCAAGGCCATGTCGGCAGTTGCTGGTTCGATGAAGATCGACCTGGCCCAGTTCCGTGAGCTTGAAGCCTTCGCAGCCTTCGGTTCAGAACTCGACAAGGTTTCCCAGGCCCAGCTTGATCGTGGCTACCGTCTCGTAGAACTGCTCAAGCAGTCAAACTACGCGCCATTGCGTGTTGAAGAGCAAGTTGTCTCGATCTACTCCGGTACTCGTGGTTTCCTTGATTCCGTGCCGGTGAAGGAAGTACGGGGCTTCGAGTCCTTCATGCTTGACACTTTCCGTGAAAAGCACCGTGACATCCTCGATGACATTCGCTCAACCGGCAAGCTTGTCGACGACGACCGTATGGCCAAGGCCATCAACGCCTGCAAGGAAGCGTACGCAGCCCGCTAGGGGTTGTGCACGTATCTTTCAGGCCTCGCCAAAGCACTGTTAAGCGAACTTAGGACGTAGGGAGAACTCATGGCCGGTGGCCAAGAACGAGTGTTGCGGCGCCGCATTAAGAGCGTCAACTCCACCAAAAAAATCACACGCGCAATGGAACTCATTGCGACAACTCGTATTGCCAAAGCACAAGCACGAGTTATCGCCGCACGTCCCTATGCCGAACAAATCACCTCCGTGATTCGCAGCCTCGCTGCCGGTGGTGCGGCTACGGGTCAACCGTTGCTTACCGCCAAGACTGAAGTCAAGACCGTCGCGTACATCGTGCTGGCCGCCGACCGCGGTTTGGCCGGCGCATTCAACTCCTCAGTCATTCGTATGACCGAGCGGGCGATCATCGCTGATCGTGAAGCTGGCCGACAGTCATTTCTCGTGACCGTGGGCAAGAAGGCCGAGGATTACTTCCGCTTTCGTGGCTACAAGGTTGATGCGGCGTTCCGTGGCTTCACCGAACAGCCAACCTATGAAGATGCTCGCAAGGTAGCCGCGGCCGCTGTTGGTCCGTTCAACGACGGTGCGGTTGATCAAGTTGAGCTTGTGTACACGCAGTTCCTTTCCGCTGGTTCACAGCGCCCGGTCATGAAGCGATTCATGCCCATCGAAATGGACACCGCGGAATCCGGCACCGCCAAGAGCGATTACGAGTACGAGCCAGAACCAGTTTCAATTTTGAACTCGCTGCTTCCTCGTTACGTTGAAAGCCGTTTGTTTGCTGCCATGTTGGAATCCGCTGCTTCTGAGCATGCTGCGCGCCAACGAGCCATGAAATCCGCTACCGAAAATGCTGGTGAATTGGTCAAGAAGCTCTCACGCCAAATGAACTCGGTTCGCCAAGCTTCGATCACTACGGAAATCATGGAGATCGTTAGCGGCGCGGAGGCTCTTTCGTCGAAAGATGGGAAGACCGATTTGTTGAAGGACTCTGTGGGCAGCGGTGACTTGTTCATCCGCCGCGGTGGTTCCGATGACACGTCGTCGGCATTTGCCAGTGTGGCCGCATCTGTTGGAGTCCCATCGATTGCTGCTGCAGTCGCCGGTACCACTGAAGCAAAACCGCTCTTCTAGATTCACCGCCTCTGTAATCCTCGAAATTCGTACACCCAAGATTCACTGCTTCACAGTTTGCCCAAGTTTGTCGCCAAGTTCGCCCACACCCGAAACACACCGAAGGAATCGCTCCAAATGACGATGACTGAGAACCCAACCACCTTGCTAGCCGGCCGAATCGTATCGATCGCTGGTCCTGTGGTCGACGTCGAATTCCCCGCAGGCTCGCTGCCCGAGATCAACCACGCTGTTGTTTTCAGCCTGGATGTTGACGGCACGATCGAAGAGATCTGGGGCGAAGTTGCGCAGCACATCGGTGAAGGCCGTGTGCGGGTAATCGCCATGAAGGCCACCGACGGCCTTACCCGTGGTGCCGCCGTTAAGCAACTCGGACACGGCATCCAGGTGCCAGTTGGCGATGTTGTCAAGGGCCACGTATTCAATGTGCTCGGCGAGCCACTCGATACCGGCGGCGCACCGCTTGAGGGTGTTACTGAGCGTTGGGCCATTCACCGCAAGGCCCCGAACTTCGACGACCTTGAACCAAAGCGTGAAATGTTCGAGACCGGTGTAAAGGTCATCGACTTGTTGGAGCCTTACGTGAAGGGCGGCAAGATCGGCCTCTTTGGTGGTGCCGGTGTAGGTAAGACCGTGCTCATCCTCGAAATGATCACCCGTGTAGCCAAGGAATTCGGTGGTGTTTCGGTATTCGCAGGCGTTGGCGAGCGGACCCGTGAAGGCACCGACCTTTGGTTGGAAATGAAGGAAACCTCCACCGGTGAAGAGGGCAAGTTCGTTATCGACAACGCTGCTCTTGTTTACGGTCAGATGGACGAGCCACCAGGAGTTCGCCTCCGTGTTGCACTAAGCGCACTTACCATGGCTGAGTACTTCCGTGACGTGCAGGGCCAAGACGTGTTGCTCTTCGTCGACAACGTGTTCCGCTTCACCCAGGCCGGTTCCGAAGTATCAACGCTGCTTGGTCGTATGCCTTCAGCAGTGGGATACCAGCCGAACCTCGCCGACGAAATGGGCCAGCTGCAGGAGCGCATTACCTCGACCCGTGGTCACTCGATTACGTCGCTCCAGGCTGTGTACGTACCCGCCGACGACTACACCGACCCCGCTCCGTTTACTACGTTCCGCCACCTCGACGCCACCACCAACTTGGCCCGTGAAATTGCCGCTCTCGGTATTTTCCCGGCCGTGGATCCGTTGGCTTCGACTTCGACGATTCTCAGCCCCGACGTGGTTGGCGATCGTCACTACAACGTGGCTCGTCGAGTGCAGGCCATTCTGCAGCGATACAAGGAACTCCAAGACATCATCGCCATTCTCGGTATCGACGAACTGTCGGAGGAAGACAAGGTTCTAGTCCAGCGTGCCCGCAAGGTACAGAAGTTCCTGTCCCAGCCCATGTTCGTGGCCAAGGCGTTCACGGGCATGGAAGGTATTTTTACTCCCGTCTCCGACACCATCGAAGGTTTCGAGAAGCTGTGTGAAGGCGAATTCGACACCGTTCCAGAGCAGGCGTTCTTGAACGTCGGTGGCATCGACTCCGTGTTGGAGAAGGCTGCCAAGCTCGAGCGCGGCGAGATCTAAGGAACCCCAATGGCTGAAGCTGCAACAATGCAGGTAGAGCTGGTCTCCCCGGAACGCAAACTGTTTTCGGGTTTAGCCACCATGGTTATTGCCCGTCCGCTCGATGGAGACGCGGCGTTCCTTCCGGGGCACGCACCGTTTCTTGGGCTGTTGGGTATCGGCACCGTGACTATCCGCACGGCCGAAGGTGTCGACATTAAGGCCGCCGTCCACGGTGGATTTATCGAGGTCAAAGACAACAAAGTCACGATCTTGTCTGACGTTGCTGAACTGGCTTCTGAACTTGATGCCGATCGTGCCTCGGCCGCGAAGGCAAGGCTTGAAGCTAGGCAGTATGAGCACACAGAGGAAGAAGCTTCGGCTGCGCTTCGTCGTGCTCACGTGCGCTACGAGTTGGCTACTTCCAAGTAGGTCACCGCAAACATTTCACCGATTCGGGCGCCTTCGGGCGCTCGTTTTCATTTTCGGGAACTTCGCTGCCGACACAAACTGAAGAGATCGCAACAAACTCCCCCGATGGATCGACTGCGATTGAGTGTGGTGCTGCATGTTGATGAGAAACGTTGGTGACGAGCTACGACGACATATTGAGACCGTTCGGTGCAAAATCGCGTCTGCCCCGGTCGAAGTACCAAGCCACCCGCTAAACCTCGTCTGCGGTGGATGGTTTAGCTCGCCGTTTCGGTTTTCAGCCTTGGTTCAAGTAGAGAGCCGTCCTGCGGAAAACCCGGGTAAAGTTTACTACTTTTTCGGGAATTTAACCTAGACGGATGACTAGTGCGGCTGTATCGTGGGGTGTCCAAAGGAGAATCCACGCTAAAGTAGACTAAATCTTCTTGTACCGCAAGTAAAATCCTCATAAGGGTAGAGTTTTATCGTCCCAAGGTATTGCTGAAATCGATTTCCTAGAAAAGCAATACGCGAACTAGAGTGAAAACGTTTTCTTAGGTTAAATACGCGACTTTCTGGTGAGAGGAACGTAAAACTAGGTATGACTGCTACAGCACTTCGATCCGGTTCCCTCATGACGGGAGTGGCACCTGTTCGTACCATCCAAACGGGCTTGTCCCGAGAACAGGGAGAACCAATGCTTACAGCTACGCCGGTGGGGGCAGAGCTTTCGGATCTGGAATCAAACAGCCCGACCGAACGCACCACCCAAATTTTTATAGTTGCATCGCCCCGATTTGTGGCCGACGCTCTCTCTCGCGCACTCGTGCTGGCGGGTTGGCGTGCCGGTGCGGCGCTGGCCTCTCCGGCCGGTTTGGTGCAGCACGTCGAGGTCACCGAACATGACGTAATCGTGGTGGTTGATTCGGAAAGTGTGCAAGTAAAAACGGTTCTTCCTGCGCTTCGTCAGCTGTTCCCGAACACTCGGTTACTGGCCCTGTCGAATCAGTGGACGCCCGAGGACACCCGCAGTGAAGTCGTTCCGCTCAACTGCGGAGTTATGGATGTTGTGGCGGCACTGCAGCGGCTCGTCGGTGGAGGCATTGACCCAAACCGGCACGCACTTACTGGACGCCACTTGGAAATTCTTCAACTGATTGCTCGAGGTTTGACCACCGAGGAAGCAGGGGTGGAATTGGGAATCGCTCCAAAAACCGTCAACAACCACCTGAGCGCTGTTTACCGCCGACTCGGGGCACGAAATCTGACCCAAGCCGTATTGCTGGCGGCTCGTGCCGGGCTCGTTGACGTGGGCTCTTTTTCTTAAGAATTCTTAGCCGCGCTTGTGGGCGCGTCCATGTTACAAGTTTTTTCGCGCTGTTTGCGGCCCTAGGCTTGAGCTATGACTATGGAAACCCCTGCCCGAGCATCGCTAGCGGTGTTCGACTTGACCGTGTTGAAGCAGCTCGAGTCGGAGTTGGCGACCGTGCAGGTGATCGTTGAAACCTTCCAAGCCGGCACCTATGGGCAGTGCATTGCCTGCGGAATCGAGATAGGACGAGACCTGCTTCGAAATGATCCGCTTCGAACGACATGTCAACCCCACGATGATCAATCTGCCCCGGTCTAGGAGACGCCATTTAGGACAAAAGCAACCTCCGTGCCTGGGTAAGTTCTGCCATTCGCTGGCCGGCGTCGTCGATGTCGCCACCTCGGTCCGGGTGAGCTTCCCACACGGCCTCCCGGAAACGCAGCTGAATATCTGAACGGTCGGGTACATCATTGTGTCCGAAACCGAGCAACTTGAGTGCCCAGCGGACATCGGTGGGAAGCGCTCGCCATCTGCTGAAGGCTGCATCATCGCCGAGCACATGAGCCACGAAATCGAGGCCGAGCGGCTTGTCCCACTGAAGCGCTTTTCGCATAACGCGGAATACCGTTGGTGCCGCCACTCCCGGTAAGGCAGCGATATCGGCGGCTGCATACATGGCGCCCAGTACGTTCACTTCTGGTAGGGCGTGCTCATCGAGTTCGAACCATACGTGCTCCCCTTCACCAGTGAGGGTGTGCACGCTTCGGTCGAGGCCCACGGTGTCTCGTTGGAACCGGTAGCGGAGGCGTGGTTGCGCGATACGGCCTCCGCCCTCAAGGTCATCGACGAGGTTGAAGAGGCCCGGGACAAACTCCTCATCTAACGCCGCCAAGTTGGCGGCAATGAGCCCACCGAGAAGAACTGGACCCCATCCAGGCGAGGGGTCAACCGGAAGCATGGTCCTGCCTATGGCGACACGCCGTGTAGGTGCAACGGGTCGCGAGTGTCGGATCTCCACCTCGGCCAAAAGCATCGGGCTCTAACCGTAGTGCCCCACTAGGTTTATCGATAGCGCTGCGGTGCGTGTCGTCTGACCCAAAAGCTCGCAAGGACTGGCACATGATGAGACTTCAATCAGGCATTCTTAAGCATTCTCAGCATGGTCGTAATCACCAGGAAGCAAAGTTCTAAGCCAGGTGAACAAAATCGCGGCAATGTCCTCGTCGGCGTTTGCGAGGTCGTGACCCTTCCCATCAAGGACCACGAGTCTTTTTGGCCCTATAACGGCCGCGAGATGTGTGCGCAGCTCGTCGGGGGTTCCAAAGCGGTCACGTGATCCGGAGATAAACAGCGTTGGAACCTCGATGTCTGAAAGGTGCTCGATGCGGAGTTTTCCCGGCTTCTTTGGTGGGTGGAGTGGGTAGGACATGCACAGGAGTCCAGCGACTTGTAAACCTTCGGCAATAGCCATCGAACACATCCGCCCGCCCATTGACCGCCCACCGATAACGATAGATGCGGTCGAAACTCCAAGTGACTGAGCAAAAGCAGTAACGTCCTCGTGTATTGCCGCAACAAGTTTGGGGGCACGATCGGGCATCTTGCGTCCCTCTCGTCGGTAGGGAAAATCAGTGCGCTCAACTACGAGGTCACGGAACTCAGCGCGCAGAGCATGTTCGAGGGAGATGAGGGCAGGGTGTTGGGCGTCGGACCCGGCACCGGGGTAAAGCAAGAATCCAGCAACGGGGCCGTTGGATTGATCGGGCATGGGTCGCGCCGGAGTTGTCGAGGCGGTGGTGAGCGCGAGCGCCTTCTTCGCGGGTTTTGGGTATTGTGCCGTCGCTGGCGGTGTTGCTTTTGGTCTTGGTGGCTTTGGTGGTCTTAGTGGACCTGGTGGACGTGGTGGACGTAGTGAACCTGGAGGATCTGATTGGGTCGTCACGAAGATGTCTCGCCCAAGGTTTCGACGGACTGGAAGGGGTCGAGGTGCTGGGTGACACCGTTGTTTGGGCCCAGTTGATATTCGACGGTATGGGGCAAGGGCTCGGGGAGAAATCGCAGCAATCCCATGGCTGCCCAAAGGCCGATAGTTGTTATGGCCAGGACCGGCCCGGTGTGACCTTCTGTCGAAAACCAACCAACAAGCAGCAGCCCAAGGACACCGCCCACTCTCCCGGTGAACACTGCAAAACCGTCGGCGGTAGCTCGTATCGCTGTTGGGAAGAGCTCGGCAGGATAGATGGCCATAGCAGGTAGAAGCATCCCGCCAATTGCTGCGCCGAAGATAGACACGAGCCACTGGGTTTTGCCGTCAGTGAGGAAGAGCAGCGCGTCGAAAACGGCAAACCCAAATAGGCCAACTCGCATTACGTAACGTCGGCCCCGGCGATCACCCAGAGGCCCCCCAACCAGTAAACCAATGAGCCCGGGTGCGTTCGTCGCAATCCCAAAGAGGGTGACCGACAATGCCGAGAACCCCCGCTCGTGGCGAAGGAACTGGTTTTGGAGCTGACGGGTTGGTGTGGTTTCGATGGCCACCAGTGCAGTGAAGAGACCGACCAAAAGCAGTCGTGTCCTATGCGTACGCAATATATTCCAGTTTGCTGTTGAGCGCTCCTTGTTCGTAATGTTGAATCCCGCCTGCTCGACGGCAACGAAGGACCTGGTTTCTTTCAAGATCCTTCGCGCGGCGGGGAGGGCCAAAACCCCGAGCAGGGGTGGAACGAAAATCAATCGCCACGCGTTCGGTGACGCGTCGGCAAGGGCCGCTGTTGCTACGGTGCATCCCGATCCAACTCCAGCTGCCCCTACCAGTACTGCGGAGACTCGGGCTCGCCAACTTACGGGAACGGTTTCGGCGACATACACCGCGATCAAACTGGCCAATGCTGTTGAAGCTGCTCGCGCCGGGAGTTGGAGTGCAGTGAGCATGGTCAAACTCGTACTTAGACCACTAAGTGCACTTAAGAGAGGGGCGACCGCGGCAACGGCAAGGAGGCTTTTTCGGCGGCCAACTCGATCCGCTACCCGCATCACCACGATCGCACCAAGAATGTCTGCACGCAGAATAGCCAACGCCCGACTTTGCGCTCCAGTTGATTGGCCCCATCCGTCGGCGGCAAAGGTAAGCGCGCTGGTAATAATGGTGCCGTTATAACCTGCAAGTGCACTTAGTACGATCAGGATACCCAGCGTGTTTCGCAACCCGGGTTCCATCGATGCCAGGAACTTCTGTGAGCGTCGGAGTGCTCCGGGGGTTTTCTGTTTGCTTGAAATGGGTTGAGTGGACACGGAGCGAAGGGAGGTTTGGTCAATGAGGTGTTGTGAAGGCGCTGGGGCCTCGGTAGTCTGCTCTATCTCGTGCGCATTCGTGATCCATACCAACTTTTTGATGCAGCGCTTGAGGGCGATCGGACTGCGCTTGCTCGGGCTATGAGCTTGTGTGAGGCCGGTGGGGCGCCTGCTGAGGCGTTGGCAGAGCGTTGCCGGAGTGTCCCGCGTAAATCGCAGGTTATTGGGATTACCGGGGCTCCTGGGGCGGGAAAAAGTACGCTTACCGATCAGCTTTTGAAGCGCATGGCTGGAGTGGCGGGGGCTTCGGTTTCGATTGGGGTGCTACTGGTAGACCCCTCCTCGCCGGTTACGGGTGGGGCAATCCTGGGGGACCGGGTGCGCATGGCCGATCACACGCTCAATGACGGGGTGTTCCTGCGTTCGCTGGCTACTCGAGGGGCTCACGGCGGGTTGTCGCGAGTGGTGCCTGATGCCGTTCGGTTGCTTGATGCGGTCGGGTTTGAGTGGATCGTGATTGAAACGGTTGGTGTGGGGCAAGTTGAGCTTGACGTTGCAGCGGCCGCCGATACTGCAGTTGTGGTGGTGAACCCCGGCTGGGGCGACGCCGTGCAGGCGCAGAAGGCCGGTCTTATTGAGATCGCCGATATATTCGTAATCAACAAGGCAGATCGACCCGGTGCTTCGGCGGTCGAGGCGGATTTGTTGACCCTGGCCGAATTGCGCTCCGGCTACGAACCCAACGCCCGGGCTTACCCAATCGTGTCGACGGTTGCGCTCGATGGCACTGGCGTCGACAGGTTGTGGGCTGAAATCGAAGCCCATCGGGTTCGCTCGACTGCCGATGGTTCGCTTGCGGTGCGACGTGCTTTGCGAAACACCTTGGAGCTCGCGGCTCATTTGCGTAATCGGTTTGAGGATTATTTGTCGGAGAAATTAGTGGCCGAGGAGTTTGGCGTGATTGCTCAGGAGCTAGCGAATGGCAACATCACCTTGGCCGATGCTTTGGACGGCGCCGCAGTTCTATAAATCGTACCTGTCGGAGGTTTGGAGCGACCCGCAGTCATTTGCAGCTGGTTGAAGTTTAGCGACTGAGGTGTTTCAACCGGTTGGTGACGGGTTCCGTGAGCGAACTTCGCTGAGTCCGTCGCAATCTAGGGGTGGCCGTTGGGCGATTGATCGTTTCGTTGCTCGTTTCTCTTCAGCGTTAATCGATCTGGCGGGCTTCGAGATCGACGCATTGTCCTACAGCTCGATAGTGTCTCGGGCATGAGTGAAGCTGACCGTCCTGCCTATGTCCGTATTGAACGCCACGTTGAAGGAGGGGTTGATGTTGCCGTGTTGCGATTGGAGCGGCCCAAGGTCAATGCCATTTCGCCGGAACTCACTGCGGATTTGTTGGCCTGCGTTGATGAGTTGAATGCCAATTTGCCGGGCGCCGTAATTGTTTACGGTGGCGAAAAGATCTTCGCAGCTGGTGCCGATATCGCTCGCTTTGGCGGACCCGATGGCGCACGGGTTATCGGTGGCGAGTTACGACGGGCTTTCGACGCTTTGGCCGCGCTTCCACGGATGGTCATCGCTGCGGTTGCGGGCTACGCGCTTGGTGGGGGCTGCGAATTGTCCTTGGCTTGCGATGTGCGTATCGCTTCGGAAACGGCAACGTTTGGCCAGCCCGAAATTTTGCTTGGCATCATCCCCGGTGGTGGTGGTACCCAGCGTTTGGCTCGTCTCGTCGGCCCGGCAAAAGCCAAGGACATCTGCCTATCTGGTCGTCAGGTCAAGGCCGAGGAAGCACTACGTATTGGCCTTTGTGACCGGGTGGTTCCTGCATCCGAATTGTTTGATGCCGCCCTCGCTTGGGCTACAGAATTTGCTCGTGGTCCGGTCACCGTTCAGGGCTATGCCAAGCGCGCCATTGATGCCGGTCTCAACGGCTCCCTCGCCGACGGCCTAGCCATTGAACAAGACCTCTTCGTTGCAGCGTTTCGTACCGAAGACGCGGTGATCGGCATCAAGTCGTTCCTCGAAAACGGTCCCGGCAAAGCCCAATTCACCGGCCGCTAACGCAGACCCGGCAAAGATCCATCTTGGCGTGTCCCCTACGCCAACCGTCGCTCGATGCGTGGATCTATCGCTTCGGCCTGATGGCACGTTTGAGTTTGAAGAGGACGACGCGATCCAGCAGATAAGGGTGCGACTCACTCCGAGCTCTGTTCAGACTGTTGGCACCCCTAGTGGGCCTTAACAAGTAGCATGAGCGCGTCGGCGACCATCTTGCGACGCTGGACCCGCCGGGCGTGCCTCGTGGTGACGAGGTAGTCGCCGATGAGCAGTGAGTAGGCGAGCAACGACCTCGGCCCCACTTCCGCTTTTGGCATCCCGAGGTCGGTGAAGATGGCTTCGAGGTAGCGCATACGCCGATCGTCGACCCGTTGTACCCGCTGGGCGATGGCTTCGTTACGACGGGCCCAGTCGCGGATTGCCAGTTCGGCACGCGTGTCGCCATTTCCGGAGATGAGGTTCCACAAGTGCTGTGTCCGTGCTTCCGGATCAAGCCCGTCGGTCTCGGAACGGTTTATGACGCTCTTCGTGCCGCGTGCTTCCCAGGTCTCGACGATCGCGTCGAGGAATTGGCTGCGGTCCTTGAAGTGCCAGTAAAAGCTGCCCTTCGTTACTCCAAGCAGTGCCGCGATGCGATCGACCCGAACCTTGTCGACCCCGACCTCGCCATCTCGGTTGGGTCGCGCAGCCCAACGGCCAGTACCGCGGCCAAATGGGCGTCTACGTCAAACATCGCGGCTGGGGTAGCCGCCTGTACATGCATGCA
>JAYUVJ010000351.1:0-4026 GCA_043754155.1 Acidimicrobiia bacterium | reverse complement strand
GTTTTTCGCGGCGCGAGCGAAACACACAAGTGAACAGGTGGAGAAGTGGTCGGCGGTATTTGAACGCCACCTCGGAGAGGATGGAAAAGGCGCACTGGTTGATGGCTGCGTTTACGCCGTGGGCTCCGCCGGTCGAGGTGAGCTCGGCAAGTCGAGCGATGCCGTTGGCTACCGCAACACTTGGGCTACTCAAAGCCCCTAAGTGTTAGCCCTTCACCCGCTCTACCGTAACCGCTTGTAAGGTTCCGTTTCCGGAGGGCGTAATCCGTCCAGTTGCCGAATTGGTCGTAGCCTCTATACGTTCGGCCGACAGTGAACGTCCGTCCGAGAACTTCAAGTCCAGGCTGCCGGGGCTAAGACTCGCGCTAAGAATGGTGAAGTAACCTGTCACCTTAACCCCGGGAGCACCTTCAACAACTTCACCCTCGATGTAAAGCTGCCCCGTATCAACGCAAGCCGCAGCAGGACGGATGAACGTTCGCTGGCCACACGCATGTGCCGCGCGGATCCAAGATGAAGCGTGTGCCATTTTCGGTGGCGTCGCAGAACGCAAATTGATCGTGAGTGCCACGCCTTCGCCGGATATCTTCCAGCGTCCCGCAGCGGCGGCTTCCATTTCCTCCACGCCGTATTCGTAAGGATCTTCGTCCCCCCCGCAGCCGAAGTTGGGGTTTAGGAAAAAGAACGCAACTCCCACGAGCACCGCGGAACGCTTGAACCATGTAAGCATCCAAACAAGCTACTCCGATTTGATGCTCCCGATCAAGGAAGGAAAGCTACCGCCGGTCACGGTGACACACGGCCGCGCCTCCAATCACGCTCGCGATCAACGACCTCGATGCGATCCTGCGGGTACGCGGCGTACTTGGGTTGAAGGTTCCTTTGGGACAACATGGGTGAGGCACTGCGGTAACGTCTTTGCCCGTAGGCCGGCGATTGGTTGCGGTCCGCGCCACTCCGCAACGTATTGGCCTACCGTATGCAAAAGCCTTGGATCATGAAAACGAAAGATTCCACCAAGGACACCAAAAATACGAAGTCAGAGCGCGAGAGCCGGGCACGGGAAGAAGCCTCCGCCAACAGCGGCGTGGACGTCGAAGAGTTGGAGGCTAGCCAGGCCCAGCGTCCCCACAACACCTCAAAAGTCACCTCAGGCATGACGACAGCGTTCGAGGCGTCTGCAACGACGCCATCACGTAAGTCCACGCGCAAGTCGGCCAATGGTGCCAAGGGCGCCACGGCTCTTACCGGGCGGACCAAAGCGCGCGCCAGTTCGCCACAAAGCCGCCACGCTCATAGATAGGCGCGTGAGTTTTACGGGGCGCCGCTGAGAGGACCGCCGGCCTTCGATTTGCAGGGATGCGAAGCGGGGGCCAAATGCAAGACAACGGACGTCGGAAATTTCTGGGTGCGGGTATCGCTAGCTTTAGCGCACTGAGCGGCAGTCGCAAAGCGGCGGCTGGGCCTCCGAAACAGCCACAACCAGGCGCGCCCAAAGCGGGTGACGTCAAGTTGCCGGCTGGAGGTGTTATGCCCACGCGCGCGCTTGGAAAAACCGGCGTCAAAGTTTCGCTCATGGGTCTTGGCGGGTTTCACATTGGACTCACGAAAGGTGAGAAGGAATCGATTCAGCTGATTCGATTCGCCGTCGACCATGGCGTCACCTTCATGGACAACTGCTGGGACTACAACAACGGCGCAAGCCATGTTCGCATGGGCAAAGCGCTGAAGGATGGGTACCGGTCGAAGGTTTTTTTGATGACGAAGATCGATGGCCGGACGCGCGAATCAGCTGCCGCGCAAATCGAGCAGTCACTGCGGTCGCTACAAACGGATGTGCTTGACCTCGTACAGATCCACGAAGTGATTCGCAGCTCGGACCCCGAACGTGTCTTCGGGCCGAATGGCGCCATCGAGGCTTTGGTGGCCGCGCAGAAAGCGGGAAAGATCCGCTTCATAGGCTTTACGGGTCACAAGAGCCCCGCACATCACTTGGCGATGCTGGCGGCAGCAAAAGCCAACCATTTTAGGTTTGATGCGGTTCAGATGCCGCTAAACGTGATGGACGCGCACTACGATAGTTTCGAGCGGAAGGTGCTGCCCGAACTGCAAAAGCAGGAGATTGGCGTGTTGGGAATGAAGCCGCTGGGGGCCGGCCTAATCCTTAAGAGTGATCCCGCAGCAGGCGGCTTTGTCACGGCAACCGATTGCCTGCACTACCCCATGACTCTTCCAACCGCGACTGTGATAACAGGTTGCGAGACGCAAGGGGTGCTTGAGCAAGGCATCGCTGCGGCGATGTCGTACAAGCCACTGCCGGCCGGCGTCGCAAAGGCTATGCTTGCGCAAACGATGCCCGCTTCTAAGCGCGGTGAATTTGAACGCTACAAATCATCAGAAGACTTTGACGGAACCGCGCAGAACCCTTGGTGGCTCGAGACCGCCTCACTGAAGAAACCAGCATAACGACGCGCGAAACCGGGCCTCACACTGCGGCCTCCCTGCTCTCTGTTTGTCAGAGAGCGGGGAGAACTGGCCGTCAACTAGGGGAAATAGGTCAAGAACTGTATGTTGTCGATAAATTGATCGTCGCGGGAGCCGACTTTGAACCCGTGAATCTCGCGGCCGTACTGCTCAACGTTCTCTTGCCAGCTGTTGCCGCCAGAGCCGCCAAAGGTCATTGAATTTCCCTTGTTGGTCGTGATTTTAAGCCTATCCACCAGTGAGCCTGATCGTCCGTCGATTCGCACGATGGCTTCATCTGGAGCAAAGTTCATGGTCCTCGCGGTGCCACCAAATCCGCCAACGTGTTTGCTGGGAATAAGTTCGATAGGGTTCGCCTCGTTCTGCCACTGAACCTCGAAGCCATCGATGTACTTCCCTGCCCATACTGTCAGCGTGCGAATACGCCCTTGTGCCTTAAGATCGCTTCGCCTCAAAAGATCGCTGCCCTCCACATCGACAACACAGGCCCCATACCACGTACAACGGGGTGCGCGATGGCCGGTCCCTCCATGCGCACTTGTTGTGAGCTCGGTATCAAGTCTTACAGCCTGAGTTTGAAGCTCGACATCTGAGCCAGTGTCATCAAATCCTCCAGCACCGCACCCCCCTGCAGTAATGGCAAATAGCAATCCGATTTTTGTGGTGTTCTTCATGATTGAATCTCGTTTTTAATTTGCCTACGGGAGGTATGAGAGGAATTGGATTCGGTCCACAAACTTGCCTGTGAACATTTTGAATCCGTGAATTTCACGACCGTGTTGGCCTTCGTTCTCGGTCCAGGAACGTCCCCCGGTCCCGCCAAAAACCTTGCTTCGACCTTTGTTCGTGAAGAACTCCAACCGGTCGACAAAGTCCCCGGACCGACCTTCCACACGAACGATCGCCTCATCGAATGCGAGATCGAACGTGTCCATGCGGCCCCCGTAGCCGCCAGCGTGGGGACTACGCTCCAAGCGGGTCGGATCGCTCTCGTCTTGCCACTGGACCTCCATCCCGTCGATGAACTTCCCGTGCCAGACTGAGATGGACCTTAGTCGACCCTTCGCCGTGAAATCGAACCCGGTGAGCAGCCCCGACCGACTAACGCATTGGATCGGGAACCAGCAAGTGATGCCAGTTCTTATCGCTCCGTTGCGATCCCCTCCGTGATGGCTCGTGGTGGTCTGCGTGTCCAGTCTCACGGCCTGCCCTTGCAGACCGATCTCGTCGCCGGGGGCTGCGCCGCAGCCGACGGACAACATAAGGAAAGCACCCGTGATTATTGCTGTGCGTGTCATTTTTTTCTCCATAATCTCTACTTAGCTATGCCCTGGCGGTGGGTCAAATTTAAAGACCCAATAGATTGTTACAGTTAGTCACATAAAACAGAACTCATAGCGGAGAATACGTATATCCTTGTCACATAACTCACTAATGCTTGAATCATTGCTTGAGTGCGTCCGACGTTGCGCCATTGGTGACGTTCCGAGCAGTTGGGCACCCAGTTGACGGAGGGCCTTGGGTGTTCCAAGCGAAGAGACC
>JAYUVJ010000350.1:0-6450 GCA_043754155.1 Acidimicrobiia bacterium | reverse complement strand
CTGGTGGTGACGGCTTCGCTTGCCGCGATTCAGGGCCAAGCCCGAGGTCAGCACTATGCCGCAACAAAAGGTGGGGCGATCGCCATGATGCGCGCCTGTGCCATCGAGTTTGCCCGTTATGGCATCACGTCCAATGCCATTCTTCCCGGCTGGGTGGAGACCGATCTTACGGAGAAGCTCTTTGCTGGGGACCGGTTCGCCAGTGCCGTTATGCCCCGAATGCCCTTCCGTCGCTGGGGTACCCCCGCCGATTTTGGGCCGATCGCCACCTACCTCGCCTCACCGACCACCCGTTGGCATACCGGCGAAGTGCACTTGATCGATGGCGGCTACTCAATTTTCTAGTTTCGATTCCTGGACTCCGGGCGATCAGTTCACCGTTCTGCGCCGGTTTTGCGCCGGTTTTGCGCCGGTTCTGCGCCGGTTCTGCGCCATTAGTGGCACTTTTTAACTGGCCCGGTTAAAAATACCGAATTGACGCCGCATTCATGAGTGCGGCCTTTGCTGGACGTTCTATTGAGGCGGCTCCAAATCCACTGGCCTCTGTGGCGGACCGCAATCAAATTCATGGCTGCCATCTCGATACCTGAGAAAAGTACAAGACTTCAGTTGCTGAACAACGTGGCCGATGACGCCAAGGTGAGGAAATCGCAGATGTCCCCAAATTCCGCTGCTGCCCCCCCGCCGCTGAAGTGCACGGTCATGATGGCCACCTACAACGAGGCTGGGTCGATCCCGTTTGTTCTGGCTGAAGTCGCCGAAGCGGTGGAAAAGCTGGCGAAATCCAACGTGGTTTGCAAGGTGTTGTTGGTCGACGACAAATCACCGGATCAAACCGCAGATATTGCTCGAGCAGAAAGTGCACGGCTTGGTATTGACCTGGAAATCCTCAGTGGCAACAAGGCCGGTCTCGGTCAAGCGGTGCTGCGCGGGTTTGCGCACGGGCTGCTCGATGCCCCCGATTTCTTTGTCACCCTTGATGCCGACGGTCAACACGACGCCCGCCAAATGCCCGATCTTGTGCGCGCTTACCTTGCCAACGGTGCCGACGTCATGATTGGTTCCCGCTGGACCCTCGGTGGTTCGTCGCCCGGTACAACGGCAATGCGCTCGGTACTTTCTCGCGGCGGGAATCAGCTGTTTCAGATCATCACCGGTACTCGGGGCGTGCAGGATGCCACCACCAGTTTCCGCGTGATTCGTGCTGAGGTGGCTCGAAAATTCAGCCCCGAACATCTGAACGTGACGGGGTATGCCTTCTTCAGCTCCTTCATCGCACTTGCGCATGCTCATGGATTTCGGATTGGTGAAACGCCGATTGTGTTCCGTCCGCGCTATTCGGGCATGTCCAAGTTGACCCTGAACGACTGCACGACCTTCTTCAAAAATTTGTTCAAGCTGCGTGCTGCCACGGCCAGTATTCGTGTGCAACGCGCCAAAGAGCTTCGTTTAGAGCATTCCGCCTCAGCCCGCTCACTGGGCTCGAACTACGCCGGATCGGGTGCCAAGAACACCAACCCTCCCGACCCGTCGCAGCCGCCAGCGCTCACTATCGCCCGCAATTCGGATCTACCGAAAACCATTGAGCGAAACAGCGCTATCTAAGCGTGGTTTTGCTCAATAGATTCGCAAAAGCCTTAGCTCACGAAATTACGACGAGGATGTCGTTTTCCTGCACCGTGTCTTCGGGCTTCACACGCACCTCGGTGACCGTCCCGGCCTTGGGTGCTTCGACAGGGATTTCCATTTTCATGGATTCCAGGATTACCAACACGTCGCCCTCGGCCACCACTTGACCAACGACGGCAGGTACTTGCCAAACGTTTGCGGTCATCTCTGCACGAACATCAGCCATGGTTTCCTCGTTGAAGTCAGATCGGTGGGATCAGTTGAATCGGTGAACCGAGCGTAGCGGAGCATCGGAAACCTTTCAGTTGACAGATCAGGCGGCTGCGGGACGGGCGTTGTTCCAACTACCCTTGGTGGTGATGGTTCTTGCCGGGTTTGCGTTGTTCGCTGGAGTTGTGTCGGGCTTTATCAGCCGCGGCCGGTTTTCCAATTTGGCCGACATTCCTATGCGCCACTCGGCCCTAGTGCTGGCGTGGCTAGCTGGGGTGGCTCTGGCAGATCCGGTGGGCCGATGGGTTGGCGGTTCGCTTGGCGACAATCTGGGATTTGGACTGTATCTGATCGGTTTGGCGGCGCTGGTGGCCTTTGCGGTGATCAACGCTGTTCACATGCCGGGGATGTGGCTGATCGCCGTTGGAGCCTTGGCCAATTTCCTGGTTTGCGCTAACAATCACGGCACCCCGTATTCGATTACCGCCTTGCATAATGCTGGGGTCACGGCCGTCAACTACACCGATGTGGCCACCGCTACCGCGACCAAACACCCCGAGCGTCCCGGAGATCAGCTCAAGTTCCTCGGCGATGTTGTGCCGATTCGGGTTCTCAAAACCGTGGTTTCGCCGGGCGATTTGTTGTTTGCCTTCGGCATTGCATCGGTAACTGCTAACGGCCTTACCGGTCGACGAGGGGGACGACGAGTTCGCGGTGTGCATCGCGGACGTCATCTACCTAAAGGCGAAGTTTCCGGTGCAGTACCCGTTCAGGTGACCGTCACCGATTCTGGTGTTCTCGACCCTTCCGACCTGGTATCTGTAGCTGTGGTGGCTAGCGCCGAATCGAGTAAATCCCCGTCGGCAGAAAGAGGAAATGCTGGTGTAGAACCCGTGGCCGAAGGGGCGACGGCGTGGTCCGCCCGGCTGGATTTGCTCCGGGCGACGGGCGATCCCGAGGTATTGATAGATGTGACCGGTGGGGTGGCCGGCCCCGATGATGTCACGCCTGCCCACGCGCTCACGTTGGCGTTACGGGCCCAAAACATTCCCGATGATCAGGTAGCCCGTTTAGTGAGCGCTGCGGTTTCGAGCTCGGCTGGGTTAGTTGGGTCGGCTGGGCTGGTTGGGTTGGTTGGGTTGGCAGGGTTGGCTGGGTTGGTGGACGCGGCGAGCCTCACCGTTGAGGGCGCGGATTCACCGAGCGACCCTTCGATCGCAAAGACTGATCGCGTTGACCTTCTTGAATCGTTGAGTGAAGTATGAGTCGCTTTGTGGTGCCTGAGGGAACAACCGACCCTGTACTGATTCGCCGGGTGCAGATTTACAACGCTGTGAAACTGGCCAAACGTGTTGGGTACACGTTGTTTCTGGTGGCCGTCGTGGCGTTTGTGGTGACGAAAATCGATAAACCCACCAACCTGGCCACCGGCATCGTCACGTGGAGCATGGGTATTGGTTCGATCCTGTTGGCGCCTGCGATCGTGTTTGGTTATGCGGTGAATGCTGCAGCCCGAGAGGACCGCCAACGTGCCGCTGCAAAGGAAGCGAAGTTGGCCCGACGCGACCAAGCTGAAACGGCCGCCCGAGCCGAAAAGTTGGAGAAACCCGAGCTGTAGTACCGGTCGGGTTGACGGGCGAAGTCGGCCCGGCGTGAACAGGTTGGTGGCGGGTCAGTTTTTCGCCCTGTGCGACCAACCTGATCATTAGGAGACCAACCTCTTCGCCATCTTGGGACCGTCCGTCTGGGACCCTCGATCTTGGGACCCTCGATCTTGGGACGCTCCGTCTTGGGACCGTCCGTCTTGGGACCCTCGATCTTGGGACGCTGGCCGCCACTTACTTTTGGAGGCTCGCACACTTGTCTGCTTTGGCGGGGCGTTTGGGGCGCTGGCGTGTGTAGTAGTCTTTCCCGGTTCGTTTCGTGCCTTGAGCTAGCTCTCGGTTGGAGCGGTTGATTTTTGTAGTGACTACAACTGAATGCGCTGAAGACATCCGGTGTTGATGAGTTGTTCGAGAGAGATCTCGGCCAACAGGTTCAACCTAAGGACTCCACTTGATGGGGTCGCCCGACGAGGCGAGCAACTAATCGTGGAATTTCGCGGCTAGGCGTTCGTGCGTCGAAAGATGCCGGACGCCATTTTTATTTGTCCGGTTCGTTTGTCCGGTTCGTTTTTCCGGTTCGTTTTTCCGGTGGAATTACGGGTGTCGGTCGCCGGTTGCCGGTTGCCGGGTTTGGTCACTACGCCTGTTTTACCAAGCAGTACCAGTTCGAATATCCCGGCTTAAAACGCCACAACACATGATTTGAGAGGAGGAAACACATGGAGAATCCCCGTCCAGAAAAGGTCGCTACCGTGACCGAAATTGCTGAACTGTTGCAAGGATCTGATGCTGCATTGCTCACTGAGTACCGCGGCATGAGCGTCGCCAACATGAGCACGCTGCGCCGCACGCTCGCCGCCAATGGCGCTGAGTACCGCGTTTTCAAGAACACTCTCGTCGTAAAGGCTGCCCAGCAAATTGGGCTTGTCGGTCTCGACGATTTGCTGAAGGGTCCAACTGCCGTTGCTTTTGTTAAAGGCGATGCCGTTGAAGCAGCGAAGGCACTGAAGGATTTCGCTAAGACGAACAACAAGTTGATCGTCAAAGGCGGACTTCTAGGTTCGAAGGTACTTGATGCGAAACAAACATCAGCACTCGCCGATATGCCCCCGAAGAAGCAAGTTCTTGCCGAGATTGCTGGACTGTTCGCAGCCCCGCTTTCGCAGTTCGCCGCACTTTTGGCTGCACCTCCCCGCGATATCGCATATGCCGTTCAGGCGCTTATCGACAAGCAGGGTGGCGAGCCCGTCGCTGCATAAGTTTCACGATGGCGTAGCGGCTTCGGTCTCTGCTCATCGGGTTTGTTTGATCCGTACACGTACTTTTTCGGAAGTTGTTGCACACAGTTTTTAGATGCTCCCAATTCGGCTTGCCGATTGGATAAAGAGCATCGACCGCCAGGGTTAGGAAGTTGGCCCGGCGGCCTGCACTACAGGCGCATGTGCGCCGCCCCTTTGTCCAAATATCCTTGCTAGCCCAAGATGGGTTAGCCGCATAGAAAGGCACGAATATGGCATCCGTGCAAGAAATCCTCGACAGCATCGCTGGCATGACCGTTCTCGAACTCGTTGACCTCAAGAAGGCTTTCGAAGAGAAGTTTGACGTAACCGCAGCAGCTCCAGCCATGATGATGGCAGCAGCTCCAGCCGGTGACGCAGCCCCCGCAGCCGAAGAGCAGGACGAGTTTGACGTCATGCTCAAGGAAGCTGGCGCACAGAAGATTGGCGTTATCAAGGTTGTTCGTGAGCTCACCAAGCTTGGTCTCAAGGAAGCAAAAGACCTTGTAGACGCAGCTCCTTCCAAGATCCTTGAGAAGGTTTCCAAGGACGATGGCAACAAGGCTGTTTCAGCTCTCGTTGGGGCTGGCGCTGTCGCCGAACTGAAGTAAACCTCTTGCCTGGTTCGCCAGGTCAGTTGTTAAGTATTGAAAAAAGGCCGGTCCCGTTTGGGTCCGGTCTTTTGCATTTTGAGTTGGTCGCACCGTTAAACCAAGAAGAAGCTGTGTTGATTTGCCGTTTTGCCATCGCGAGTGCGGTTAACAAGCCCGTCATCGAAGTGCCCAGCGACCGGACTCCTAAGCAACCCTGAAGGCATCCTGACCATGCGGGTCCATCGGGTGGGCGTTGACGCGTAGAGTTTGATGGTCCTCTTGCTGGCTCTCTCGCCGGGCGGATGCGATTTTGGCGGATGCGATCTTGGTGGATGCGATCTTGGTGGATGCGATTTTGGTGTTGCTGTGCTGCGGGTGGGCGACGGTAGTGTCGGCTGTCCGTTTTTAAGGAGTCTCCATGTCTGTTGTGCAAATTGTTTCGCCGGTTGATGGATCGGTGTACGCCGAGCGTTGGTTGGCGACGGATGCTGAAGTTACGGCGGCTCTAGCTCGGGCTAAGGGAGCGCAGAAGGCTTGGGCGGCTACATCTGTTGCGGATCGTGCGGCCGTTTGCAGCGCAGCGGTTGATGCGATGAACACCATGGTCGACGAGATTTCGGTGGAGTTGGCGTGGCAGATGGGCCGCCCGGTTCGTTATGGGGCTGGTGAGATTCGTGGCTTTACCGAGCGTGCTCAACACATGATTGCTATCGCTCCCGAGGCGTTGGCAGATGTCGTGGTTGAGCCCAAAGAGGGTTTCGAGCGGTTCATTTCAAAGGTTCCGCTTGGTCTGGTGCTGGTGGTCGCGCCGTGGAATTATCCGTTTCTGACGGCGGTCAACTCGATTGTGCCGGCTCTGATGGCGGGCAATGCTGTGATCTTGAAACATGCGTCGCAAACGTTGTTGGTGGGGGAGCGGTTCCAAAAGGCCTTCGACCTGGCTGGTCTACCGGCAGGGTTGTTCCAAAACCTGGTGCTTTCCCATGAGCAGACGGCGAGCATGCTGGCTTCTGGCGTGATCAATCAGGTGAATTTCACCGGCTCTGTTCCCGGTGGTCGCCAAATTGAGTCTGCGGTTGCCGGCACGTTTACCGGTGTCGGACTAGAGCTTGGAGGCAAGGACCCGGCTTATGTGCG